>DATMEI010000357.1:0-7522 GCA_035556995.1 Streptomyces sp. | reverse complement strand
GAAGCCCGGGGCGTTGCCGTTGTCGCTGTCGTTGTCGCCGGCGCGGTCGTTGTCGTTGTCGTTGCGGCTGCCTCTGCCGGAGTCCTCCAACTCGGCCAGCGGCGCTTCGAGTTCGACGGGTCCGTCGAGAGCGGGCCGATTCTGGGTGACGCCGCTGTGCAGCGACGGAACGGACTTGCGAGTGAGGGCGTCGAGCCGCTGCCCCGTCACTCCCTTGCCCGCGCGTCCGTGTGCGCCGCGCTCCTCGTCGGGCTCGTAGGACTCCGACGTCTCCGAGGTCTCGGTGAGGATCCTCCCGGGGATGAGGACCACGGCCGTGGTCCCTCCGTACGGCGAGGGCTGCAGCGAGACGCGTACGCCCTGTCGCTGCGCGAGGCGGGAGACCACGAAGAGGCCCAGCCTGTCGGTGTCGGAGAGTTCGAACTCCGGTGTCTCGGCGAGACGCAGGTTGGCTTCGAGGAGCGCGTCGGCCGCCATGCCCAGGCCGCGGTCGTGGATCTCCAGGGTGAAGCCGTTGGCGACGCGTTCGCCGAGCACCTGCACTGCCGTGTGCGGCGGCGAGAACACCGTGGCGTTCTCCAGGAGTTCGGCCACGAGGTGGGTGACGTCGGCGACCGCGGACCCGGTGACGGCCATCCGCGGCAGCCTCCGTACCTCGATGCGCTCGTAGTCCTCGACCTCGGCGACGGCCGCCCGTACGACGTCCATCAGCTGCACCGGTTTGCGCCACTGCCGCGAGGGTGCGGCGCCGGAGAGGATGACGAGGCCTTCCGCGTGCCGGCGCATGCGGGTGGTGAGGTGGTCGAGCCGGAAGAGGTCGGCCAGCTCGTCGGAGTCCTCCGTGCGCCTCTCCATGTGGTCTAGCAGCGTGAGCTGCCGGTGCAGCAGAACCTGGTTGCGGCGGGCGAGGTTGACGAACACCTCGGAGACGCCCTGGCGCATGCCCGCCTGCTTGACGGCTGCCTCGACGGCCGCGCGCTGAAGGGTGTTGACCGCCTGGCCGACCTGCCCGGCCTCGTCCTGCGGGTACTCCAGCTTCGGCGCCTCGGTCTCGATGTCGACCGTTTCACCGGCGGCGAGACGGCGCATGACGCTGGGCAGCCTGGCGCCCGCGGCCTCTTGCGCCTCGCTGCGCAGGGTGCGCAGGTCACGTACGAGGCTGCGGCCGACCCGGAAGGAGATGATGATCGAGGCCAGAACGGCTGCCGCGCCGAGCACACCGGCCGCACCCGCCTGTATGAGCACCCTCGTGGCGGCGGGCTGCACACGCTGCTCGTAGCGGTCGCCGGCCTCGAAGTTCATCCGCTCGAGGTCGGTGAGCACCGTCGAGGTCGCCGACGACCACCGTTCCGCGTTGACGACGCCGTTCGTGCCTCTGCTGCCGGCCGCGATGATGGCGTCCTCGTAACTGCGCAGTGTCCGGCCGTCGGTGCCGTTCCAGTACGTGTCGAAGACCTGCCGCTCCTCGGCGGGCAGTTCCGAAAGCGTGGTGTCGTAGGTGAGGTTGCGCTCGGCGACCCGGTCGGAGAACGCACGCCTGTCGCCCTTGGTCATCTTCCCCGAGGCGAGCGCCGCTGCCATCAGGGCGTCCTCGCGGGCGAGGTATTCGCGAGCCCTGTCGAGGCCGACGAGGGCGCGGCCCTGCTTGTCCAGATCGACGTCGTTGAGTCCGCCCAGAGCGGCGACGAACGCGTAGCAGGGGTCGATGAGTTCGTTGTACGCCTGGAAGGCGCCGCCTCGTGTGAGCGTGTTCTCCTCGGCCTTGCCGCGGATCTCCTTCAGGTCGTCGAACTTCTCCAGCATGGCGTCGAGACGCGTGTGTGCGTTGCCGGTGAGGCTCGAACGCAGCCCGGGCTCCCGGGCGTTGGAACGCAGCTTCCTGATCTGGGCGTCCGTGTCCCGCTGCTGCTTCTTCAGCTGGCTGAGCGCTTCGGAGCCGCGCGGGTCCGCAAGGTAGACCAGGATCTGCCGCCGCTCGCGCTGGACCGCCTGGGCGGCGTCCTGCGCCGGATCACCCACCTCGTCCACGGTGTTGACGACGTTGAGCAGCTCCTGCGCCTCACGCCCGGTGAGGTACGTGGCGAAGGCCCAGATGGACACCAGGGACAGCAGCGGCACCAGCAACAGCACCACGATCTTCCGGCGGATCGACCTACCGCGAAAGCGCATGGCCTCCCCTAGTCAACCCCCTCCGCTTGGGGGGCGAGTTTCGACAGCAAACGGCGTGAGCCTACTACTGACGCGTGACCTAGTCGTAGATGTGTCCGAGCGGGAAAACCGGCCGTCCGGGGTGCCTCATCCTGAGATGTCCGCCGATGCCCCAACCGCGTTCGCGGATTGTGGCGCAGGCCACGCCCATGGAAACGTGTGAGCGTGTGGGGGTTCGCATAGGGGGAAGTGAAGAGATCATGTACGCAAAGCCCCGGCTGCCGGATCCGGTTCGTACAGCCGCGGTGCGCGCGCTCGTCATAGTGGCGGTCACACTCGTGCAGTTGATGATCGCCGTCCTGTGTTCGCTGGCGGCGGTGTGGCTCGCCTTCCCCATGGTGATCTCCACCGTGGCCAGCACCGTCGTGGCGACGTGGGCGGTGCTGGATGTGTGGGTGACCCGGCAGGTGTGGAGGCAGCGGCACGGGGTGCTCTCCGAGCCGAGCAGCGCGGCGCGGGCACGCGCTCGCGTACGGACCAGGCGGGAGTCGGAGAGCTGACCACGGGCCGTGCCCGCGGGCGCGGCCTCAGGACTCGCCGCGCGGATCGGCCTGCGCGGGGACCCGGGGCCGGCTGTCCGCCTGTTCGGGACGGCGGAACATCCGCGTCGCGGTGATCTCACCGTGCACCGTCTCCCCGTCGGGATCCTGCTGCGGCAGCCCGGGCCGCAGATGCTCCTCGACGCTGATGTACTTCAGCCCCGCCCGGAGGTCCGCGTCGTTGCGCAAGCGGATGACGAGCGGGAACTCCGCGAGCGCCGTGGTGTCGAACAGGCCGGTCGTATAGAGCAGTTGGACGCCCAGCGCGTCGGCGACAGCACGCTGCAGCTCCAGCAGATACGTGGCGTTGGCGCGGCCGATGGGATTGTCGAGGAAGAGTGTGCCCGCGTGCCGGTGCCTGTCGTGGCCGCGGTCGTTGCTGCGCAGCGCGGCCATGGTGCAGTAGAGCGCGATGGCGGCCGTGAGGAGCTGGCCGCCGGAGAAGACGTCTCCCATCTGGCCGACGGGGACGCGCTCCGCCCGCAGCACGGCGTCCGGCTTGAGGATCTCCACGGAGACACCGCGCGGCTGCAGCGCCGCGTGAACTCCCCGCAGCAGCAGCGACATTCCGTCCCGCCGCAGGTCGGAGTTCTTACGGACGGCGGCGCGGGTCGCCTCGTCGATGACCTCGCCCAGACGCTCGGCCAGCGTAGCCTGGTCGGGGTCCTCGAAGCGGATGCGCAGGAACTCCTGCCCCGACCACTCCCCCAGCCCCTCCGGCAGCCGCGACAGGCGCTGCGCCGCGCGCAGCGTCGCCAGCGAGGACTCCACAAGGCCGCGCAGCCGGTCGACGATGCTGTCGCGGTTGCGCTCCAGCTGCTCCAGCTCGTCGGTGAGCACGCGCAGCCGCGGCGCGAACGCGTCCGCCCAGGCCGGGGCGTGCTCCGGCAGTGCGGCGGCGGGCAGTTCACGGATCTGCTGCCGGGCGGGGGTGCGCACCTGCTCGTAGCGGGAGGAGTTGGCATGCCGTACGAGCACCTCGCACGCCTCACGCACCGCCTGCTCCGTGGCCGACAGATCGGCGGCGCAGCCACGCAGCGAACGGCGCGACTCGGCAGCTGCCTGACGGGCTTCGGCCGGGGTGCCGGGATAGGGCTCAGGAGCTTCGTCGCCGTCATGCTGTGCGGCGGCCTGCGGGTCACGCAGCTGATCGCGGAGCATGGCGGCGGTCTCCTCGAATCCTCCCGCTGCGTCCTGGGCGGCCTGCAGGGAGCGCAGCAGTTCGTCGTGCGCGGAGCGTGCCGACTCCAATTCGTCGCTGCGGGCGGCCAGTTCGCTGTTGGCCGTACGCAGGAGGCTCTGCGCGTGCTCGACGTCCGCGGGCACCGAGGAGCCGGGGAGGTCGGTGTGGGCGTCGCCGTCGGCCGGTGCCAGACGCTCCGCTTCCCCGCGCAGTCTGCCGAGTTGCTCGCTTGCGCTCGCGGCGCGCGTCTCCAGCTTCTGCACCAGGGACTCGGCCCGCGCCGCCGCGGCCTGCCGTGCGGGGCCGTCCGCGCCGTCGGAGCCCTCCAGGAGCTGAGCGGCGCGGGTCCGGACCTTGTTGGAGAGCCGGTCGAGCGCTGTCAGAGCAGCGGATTCGTCGCTCTCGGCCCGTGCCTGTTCGGCCCGCAAGTCGGCGCCCACGCCGACCTTCTCGTACAGCTGTGAGGCCGATCGGTACGCCTCGCGCAGCGCCGGCAGCGAGTTGTCGGGGGGCTGGGCGGTCTCGTCGATGTCGTCGGGCACACCCGCGATCTGGGCGCGCTCGGCGCGCAGCGTACGTGCGGTGCGGTGGGCGTCGTCCGCGGCACGCTGAGCAGCACGTCTGTCCTCGTCGGCTGCGCGTGCCCGCGCCAGGCAGGCCTCTGCCCGCTCCTCCGCCTCCGCGGCCTCGTCGCCGAGCGTGCGGAGCCGGGCCTGCCAGCCGGTGCGTTCGCGCAGCCTGAAGGCAAGACCCGCCAGCGCGTCGGCACTTCGACGGGCGCGCTGTGCCTGCTCCTGCTTCTCCTCGCGTACACGGGCGGCGTCGGCGGCTGCCTCCTCCGCCTCCTGATGTGCCGTACGGGCGTGGGCGAGGTGGTGACGGGCGGTCTCGGCGGCGGCGCGGGTCTCGTCCGCGGCGGCGGCCAGTTCCGCGAGCCGTCCCTGCGGGCATCCCGTACGCCACGAGGCGAGCCGTGCCGCGAGCGTACGGTCCGCGGAGAGGCGGGCGGCGAGCGCGCGGATCTCCTCGTCGCGGACGTGGGCCCTGTGGCGCAGTTGTGTGCGTTCGTCGTCGGCGGCCAACTCGTCGTGCATGGCCGGGTTCGGCGGCACGAGGAAGACATCTTCGCGCCGGGCCTGAGCTGTGCTCGGGGAGGGTGTCGGTGCGAGCAGTGCGGCAGCTGTCCCGACCGCTACGGCAGAGCGGGGCAGAAGCGCGGCGCCGTTGAGGACTTCGCGGGCGCGGGCGTGACTCGCGGGGTCGGTGATGATGACGCCGTCGACCAACTCCGGGCGCGCTGCGAGCACGTCGGCGTGGTCGGCGGGGTCGACGGCCTGCGCGAGGTAGCGCCAGCCGGGGAGGGCCGGGACGCCGTGCTCGCCGAGGAAGTCGACGGTGGCTGTGACGTCGGGGCCCGGCGGAAGCAGCCCTCCGTCGCCCAGAGCGCCCAGCATGCGGGAGTCCTCGGCCGCGGCGGTGCGCAGCTCGAAGAGTTGCCGCTCGGAGGCGGCGACGGCCTCGTCGAGCAGCTCTGCGAGCGCCTCGCCGCCCCTGTCCAACTCCTCTGCTGTGAGGGGGCCTTCGACGTCTGCGCTGCCCGTATCCGCTGTCGCGGCATCTGCGGGCTCCTCGGCCTCGCCGGGCTCGCCGGGGTTTGCGGACTCCCCCGGCCCTGCTTGCGCTGTGCGCGGCGAAGGCAGGGACGGCGGCCTGCGGGAAGCGGACTGCGCATGGGGCAGGCCGAGGAGTTCGGCCAGACGTTCTTCGGTGCCCAGGCTCTCGGCCGTGCGGCGCTCGGATCCGTAGGCGGCGGCAGCCCCTTCGGCTGCGTCCGCTGCCCGGGCGGCGGCGAGCTCGGCCCGGGAGAGCTCCGTAGTCGTCTCCTGAGCGCGCTCGGCGGTACGTCGCCCGGCCTCGCGGGCCTGCTCCCACGCGGCGACGGCGCTCTTCTCGGCGTCGCTCGCAGCCAGGGCGGCGCGGGCGGGATCCACCTCGCCGCTCTCGCCGCCGGCGGCCTCGATCCAGCCCGCGCGGACCGCTTCGCCCGTCTCCTGCTCGACTTCCGCGAGCCGTTGACGAAGGTGTTCCGTCTCGCTGCGGGCACGCTGGGCTTCGGTTGCCGCAGCCGTCGCGTCACGATGGGCCGCCTCGCCCCCCGCCTGGAGCTGCGCCGAGCGCTCCTCCTCCGAGGTGGCGAGGCCCTCGCCGTCCTCGGCTGCCGCGTGCAGCGCCCGTACGAGATCGGCGGCGGCCCTGGCGCGGGCTGAGAGGGCGGGGGCCGCGTCCCTTTCGGCCTCTCGGATGGCGGCGGAGACGCGAGCTGCGCGGTCGGCGGCGGTGCGGTGCTGCAGTACGGTCTCGGCTGCCTGCCACGCCGCGTGCAGCGTACGGGCGTCGGTGAGTTCGCGGCGCTGAGCGGTGGCCGCCTTCTCTGCTCCGGCCAGCGCGAGGGAGGCGTGCCGGTAGGCGAGTTCGGCGGCGACCAGGGAGGAAACGGCGCGGGCATCGGCGGCACCCGCCACGGCGCGGTCGGCCTCGGCGACCTGCTCGGCGAGTTCGGCGCTGCGCGCACGCTCTTCGGTGCCACGGGTGGTGAGCCGGCGGGCGAGGGTGCGCGTCCGGTGCTCGGCGCCCGCGTGGATGTCGCGGGCACGCTCGCGCTGCTCCGCGGAATCGGAGATGCGGTTGAGCAGGTCGAGGGAGCCGGCGGTGAATTCGCGTTCGGCGGTGAGTTCGCTGCGGCGGCCGAGCTTGTGGGCGAAGCCGTGCACCAGATCGGCGAGTCCGTCCGTGTCGCGGGTGTCGGTGACGGCGCGCAGCAGCAGATCGGTGAAGTCGGAGTCGTTCTTCACCGCGAAGAGACCGGCGGCTTCACCTTCGTCGGCGTTCATCTCCCGCTGATAGCGGAAGAGTTCGGGGTCCAGGCCGAGCCCGGTGAGGCGTTCCGTCCAGCGTTCGTGCACCTCTTCCCAGGCGACGTCCAGGTTCGGGTACGCCTTGCCCGCCTCGGTGAGGACGTCGCGGAACCCCTTCATGGTGCGGCGGCGGCCGCGGGCCGTGGACGCGCCGTCGGCGGCCGGATGCAGGGCGGCCGACTCCGCCACGGGCAGCGAGTCGAGGCTCATACCCGGACCGGGCCGGAACGCGTACCACGCCTCGGCGAACTTCCGCGGGTCGTTGGAGACTTGCCGCCCGCGCCACTCACTGACCTTGCCGACGACGACGGTCTCTCCGGTGCGGGTGTGCTGCCACTCCAGGGCCACGTGGCCGCAGTCGTCGGCGAGCAGGAACTTGCGCAGCACGCCGGAGCTCGCGCCGCCCAGGGTGTTGCGGTGGCCCGGCAGCATCACGGAGAAGATCAGCTTGAGCAGGACGGACTTGCCTCCGCCGTTCTCCAGGAAGAGCACCCCGGCCGGAGCGGGGCGGCACGGCGGGCCGCTCGGCTCGTCCTCGAAGAAGTCGGCCTGCGCGGGGGCGGGGCTGGGCACCGGGCCGCCGACCCCGCGCAGGTCCAGCATGGTGTCGGCGTAGCGCGCACCGGCCGGCCCGATGGAGTAGAGGCGGATCCGGGACAGCTCGTACATGGCGGGGG
>DATMEI010000356.1:0-2467 GCA_035556995.1 Streptomyces sp. | reverse complement strand
TGGTAGAGCCGGTAGGCCGGGCTGGGACGGAACCCGGTTGGCTTCCCGGCGTAGTCGACCGTGTTGCCGGACTGGAGCGAGAGCGAGCCGTGCAGCAGCGACGTCTCCACGCGCTGACCGCGGCCCGTGCGCTCACGCCGGTGCAGGCGGACCCGGGACTGGCCGAACTCGCCGCCGGGCTCGACCCCTTGGCACTCGGGCCGGAGGAGATCGCCGCCGTGCTCGCCTTCGCGGGGCTCGACGGCGAGGGCGGGCTGCCCGCCCGTATGGCGCCCGTGCTGGTACTGCTGGACGCGTTGCCGCAGGCGCTCAAGGAGCGCCTCCTGACGGAGTTCGTCGGCTCGGTCTTCCGGATCTGACGACCAGGGTTCAGTTTTCAACTGATGTGCGTCAATAGCCCGTTGTGCCTGTACGAATACTGCCGGTCAGACTCTACCCAGGAGTAGTGACGAGCATTAACGTTCCCCGCACGCTCGTCGCGTCTCACCCCCACAGGAGACACCGGTGATTCCATCCCGCACTCCGTCTGTCCGAAGTCGCCTTGCGAAATACCGGACCACTCTCGTGGCTGTGGCCTCCGCCGCCCTGCTGGCACCCCTTATCGGTGGCTCCTCCACGGCGTTCGCGGCGGGAGCCGAGGAGAAGGCCGCGCCCCACGCCGCCGCCGCCACAGCGTCCGCATCGGCCCTGGCTGCCGAGGACCCGTGCCGGGGCCAGTGCAGCGACATCCTGCCTGCCGGGCAGAACGGCCACGCCACCCTCGCGGCGATCCTGCTGCACAAGACCATCGGCACCCGCCCCAAGCACTCGGCCGACCAACTGGCCCCGTACGACAACCTGTTGCACGACTACTCGGGACTGACCGAGGAGCAGCTCTCCGACTACTTCAACGACGCCTCGTTCGGCGTCCCCGAAGACCAGGTGGAGAGCGAGAAGTCGCCACGCCCCGACGTCACCATCACCCGCGACAAGGCCACCGGCACCCCGCACATCAAGGGCAGCACCCGCGCGGGAACCGAGTTCGGGGCCGGATACGCCGCCGGTGAGGACCGGTTGTGGCTGATCGACATCCTCCGGCACGTGGGCCGCGGCGAGTTGTCCTCCTTCGCGGGCGGCGCCGAGGGCAACCGCGCCCTGGAGCAGAGCCTTTGGGCCGTCGCCCCCTACTCCGAGGACGATCTGGACAGGCAGGTCGAGCGGATCCGCACCTCCGGCGAGCGGGGCGCCCTGGCGTACCAGGACATCAAGAACTACGTGAGCGGGATCAACGCCTTCATCGACGACACCGTCGGCGCGCTGAACTACCCCGGTGAGTACGTACTGACAGGGCACGGCTCGAAGATCAAGGACTTCACGGTCACGGACGTGGTCGCCATCGCCTCGGTCATCGGGGCGATCTTCGGCAACGGAGGCGGCGGCGAAGTCGGCAACGCCCTGGCCGAGTTGGCTTTCCAGAGCCAGTACGGCGAGGCCGAGGGCGAGAAGGCGTACGCCGCCTGGCGGGCGCAGAACGACACCGAGGCCACAACAACCGTGCACGGCGAGGAGTTTCCGTACGCGGAGTCGCCGAAGAACCCCGAGGGTGTGGCGACGCCCGAGAGCGGCTCGGTCACGGCATACGACCACTCGCAGAACGAGACGGGCACCGGGGAGAAGAAGTCCTCCGGGGAGAAGAAGCCCGCAGGAAAGGCAGGAAAGGCAGGAAAGGCCGGGAAGACGAAGACCGAGGGCGTGCTGCCCGCCGACCTCATCACTTCCAAGAGGGGCATGTCCAACGCCCTGATGGTCTCCGGCAAGCACACCGCGTCCGGCAATCCCGTCGCCGTCTACGGGCCGCAGACCGGTTACTACTCCCCGCAGATCATGATGGTGCAGGAGCTGGACGGCCCCGGGCTGCGCTCACGCGGAGCGTCCTTCCCCGGACTCAGCTTCTACGTCGAACTCGGCCGCGGTCTCGACTACTCGTGGAGCGCGACCTCCGCCAGCCAGGACATCACCGACACCTTCGCAGTCGAGCTGTGTGAGGAGTCCGGAGCCGAACCGACCACCGAGTCCCGCAGCTACATGCTGCGCGGAAAGTGCACGCCCTTCGAGGAGTTGACCAAGCACAACGAGTGGAAGCCGACGCTCGCAGACCCCACCGGGGCCGGCTCGTACGACCTGGTGAGTCTTCGCTCGGCCTACGGTCTGGTCAGCCACACGGGGAAGGTGAAGGGCAAGCCCGTCGCCTTCACCGCCCTGCGTTCCACCTACCATCACGACGCCGACTCGGTGATCGGCTTCCAGAAGTTCAACGACCCCTCAGCGGTCACGTCCCCACGCAGCTTCCAGGAGGCCGCGCAGGACATCGGCTACGCCTTCAACTGGTTCTACGCCGACGCGGAGCACACCGCCTACTACAACTCGGGTACCAATCCCGTCCGTTCACAGAACACCGACCCCGACAAGCCGATCCTGGCCGAGGCGG
>DATMEI010000355.1:0-4254 GCA_035556995.1 Streptomyces sp. | reverse complement strand
GATTCCCGCGAACCAGAACTCGAACTCGCCGTACGACCCGACCGAGGCGAGGTTGGTGACGGTCAGCAGCACCATCACGATCAGTGCCCAGGCCCATTGGGGGACGGCGGGCACCCAGCCGGTGAGGATGGCGGCAGCGGCAGTCGCCTCCACCGCGAGCACGACGACCCAGAAGAACCAGTAGAGCCATCCGATGGTGAAGCCGGCCCAGCGCCCGAGCGCACGGTCGGCATACGTCGAGAAGGAGCCGGATGAGGGGTTCGCGGCAGCCATCTCGCCCAGCATCCGCATGACGAGGACGACCATCAGCCCGGCCACGACATACGAGACCAGAATCCCCGGGCCGGCCTTGGCGATACCGGCTCCGGACCCCACGAAGAGGCCTGCTCCGATGACTCCGCCGATCGCGATCATCGACAGATGCCGGTTCTTCAGCCCTGCCTTCAGCTCGTCCTGCTCCGCGGGACCTTCCGAGGGAGGCGGGTGCTCGGAGTGCTCACCTTCCGCACTCTCTGTCACATTCGACGGTCGCACGCCCATGTATCGCTTCCTTCAGTTCCCTGGGCGAAATCCTGATCTGAGCTTCATTTGAAGGTTCCGATGGGAAATCACACCGCAGACAGAGTCAGTGGGCTACTAAAAACCCAGAGCGAGCAACTGGTCAACGTGACCTATGTCTCCTCACGGCCGGTGAGCAGACGCCTCCCCAGCGGAGCGCGGAATCTGCGGATCTAACACACGCAACCGCGCAAATCGCCCTCGGCGGGCCACACGCGCACACACGCCCCCTCCACTGTTCGTCCGCATCCCGTCGTCGCCGCGGCGACGACCGCGTGGAACCCATGCGTTCGACGAGGCGTTCTTCAGACAGATCTCGACGAGCGGGAGCGGACGGAGGCAGGCCCATGGAGGACGAGCCACGGGGCCGCAGTTCAGACGGAGAAGAGGGAAAGGAGAGCTGGGACGACGAGCTCGTCCTGGACGAGGAGTTCATCCGGGGCGCCGAGGTGAATGAACCCGCCGCGCGGACGCGGATGCTGCGGGAGCGCTGGCGGGAGCGGCCACCCGAGCCGCAGCCCTGGCGCGCGGACGACCCTCCGGCAGGCTGGTTCTTCAGCAAGAGCCGTCGCAGGAACCGCAAGCGGCGGCGCGGCCGGGACGACTGAGGCCCTTCACGCGCAGGGCGCACGACCAGCGCCCCACCGGCACGCCGGCGCGCGGCGGCGGTGCGGCACTGCCACCTTCCGGGCGGCCGAGAGCACCCGGAAGGCGCGGTCGAGTGCGCCCCGGCGTTTCCCCTCCCGCCGCTGGCGCGCTCGCTCAGCGCTTCTTTACCGCCCGCCCCATTCCGATCCGGCACCATATGGACGGAGAATGTCCATATCGGTAGCGGTGTGAGCAGAGCCTACATATGGTATTCGCACGTTTTTGCGATAAGCGCGTGCCGCACCTGCAAAACTCACTGCAGCGTCGGAGATGGCGAAAGGCGAAACCAATGACAGACGGCACCCTCAGCGATTCCCTCACGGCGCCTTCCGGTGACGCCCAGCTCGGCCGCGACGACCTGCTGGACCGTGCACAGCCCTACCGGCGTGAGCTGCTGGCGCACTGCTACCGCATGATGGGTTCGGTGCACGACGCCGAGGACCTGGTACAGGACACCTACCTGCGGGCATGGCGTGCAGCCGACCGTTTCGAGGGCCGCTCCTCACTGCGTACCTGGCTCTACCGCATCGCGACGAACGCCTGTCTGACCGCGATCGAGAGCCGTGGCCGCCGCCCGCTGCCGTCAGGGCTGGGCGCGCCCAGCGACGACCCCGAGCGCCCGGTGGTCGAGGCGCCCGAAGTGCCGTGGCTGGAGCCGGTGCCCGACGCGATGTTCAGAGGCGAGCAGCCGTCCGACCCGGCCGCCGTCGTCGTCTCGCGCTCGAGCATGCGGCTCGCCCTCGTCGCCGCACTGCAGCATCTGCCGCCCAGACAGCGCGCCGTACTACTGCTGCGGGAGGTGCTGAAGTGGCGTGCCGCGGAGGTCGCCGAGCTGCTGGACACCTCCACAGCGAGCGTCAACAGCGCACTTCAGCGCGCGCGGGCGCAGCTCCAGCAGGCGGCGCCCACGGAGGACCAGCTGTCCGAGCCCACCGACCCCGCCCAGCGTGAGCTGCTCGACCGTTACGCCGAGGCCTTCGAGAACACGGACGTCACGGCGATCGTGCAGCTGTTCAAGGAGGACGCGGTCTGGGAGATGCCTCCGTTCCCCGAGTGGTTCCGTGGCCGCGACGCCATAGCGCGGCTCATCGGCGCGCAGTGCCCTATAGGCCCCGGCGAGGGTCTGATGCTGCCCACGGCCGCCAACGGCCAGCCTGCCTTCGCGCTCTACAGCCGGCACGAGGGCGGCGACTACCGGCCTTTCCAACTGCACGTGCTCACCCTCGACGGCGACCGCGTCGAGCGGGTGACTGCCTTCTTCGGAGATGACCTCTTCCGTACGTTCGGGCTGCCGGATTCCGTTCCCGCGGACGCCGAGCGGCGCTGAGCGGGCGGCAGGGGCCGGTTCCCGGCGGTCCGGCCGGGCCGGTTCCGGCAGGGGCTCACGCGCGCAGCAGATGGTCCATGGCCAGCTGGTCGAGGCGCTCGAAGGCCATGCCGCGCTCTGCTGCGGCATCGACGTCGAAGTCATCGAAGGCGGCGGGGTCGGAGAGCAGCTGTGAGGGTGTCTCGCCGACGCCCAGCGTCGGCTGCGCGAGCTGGTCGAGTCGTGAGACGCGCAGCGCCTCCTGCACGGCGGGGTCCGCGCGGAAGGCTGCAGCGCGCTCGCGCAGGATCAGATAGTTGCGCATGCAGCCGGCGGCGGATGCCCACACGCCGTCGTAGTCCTCGGTGCGCGGAGGCTTGAAGTCGAAGTGCCGCGGCCCCTCGTAGCCTCCGGTCTCCAGCAGGTCCACCGTCCAGAACGCGGCCCGCAGGTCTCCGGCGCCGAAGCGCAGGTCCTGGTCGTACTTGATGCCGGACTGTCCGTTGAGGTCGAGGTGGAAGAGCTTGCCCGACCACATGGCCTGGGCGATGCCGTGCGGGAAGTTGAGACCGGCCATCTGCTCGTGCCCCACCTCGGGGTTGACGCCGAAGAGTCCGGGCCGCTCCAGCCGGCCGATGAAGGCGAGTGCGTGTCCGACGGTGGGGAGCAGGATGTCACCGCGGGGCTCGTTCGGCTTGGGCTCGATGGCGAAGCGCAGGTCGTAGCCCTGTTCGGTGACGTATTCGGCGAGGAAGTCGAAGGCTTCCTTCATCCGGTCGAGCGCCGCTCGTACGTCCTTCGCCGCCCCTGACTCGGCACCCTCACGGCCGCCCCAGGCCACGTACGTCTTCGCGCCCAGCTCGGCGGCCAGGTCGATGTTGCGCATGGTCTTGCGCAGGGCGTAGCGGCGCACGTCCCGGTCGTTGGCGGTGAAGGCGCCGTCCTTGAAGACGGGGTGGGAGAAGAGGTTGGTCGTCGCCATCGGCACGGTCATGCCGGTGGTTTCCAGGGCCTGCCGGAACCGCTTGACGTGCCCCTCGCGTTCGGACTGCGGGGTGCCGGAGGGGATGAGGTCGTCGTCGTGGAAGGTGATTCCGTACGCCCCGAGTCCGGCCAGCCGCTGCACGGCCTCGACCGGGTCGAGAGGTGTCCGGGTCGCCTCGCCGAAGGGGTCACGCCCCAGCCAGCCCACGGTCCACAGACCGAAGCTGAACTTGTCGTCCGGTGTCGGCTGGTAGTTCATCTCGCCGCCTCTCTCCGTACCGCGTTCCAAGCGGGGTGCGGCTGTGCGCGCACCTATTCGTCATGACCGTTGACAAATTAGTATGCGCGCAGGGCCGCACCGTGGGAAGACATGGGAGAAGGAGCTGAGAGGTTCATGTCCGCACCAGAGGGACCGCTCGTCGTCGGCGTGGACAGTTCGACGCAGTCGACCAAGGCGCTCGTAGTCGACGCCGCGACCGGGCAGGTCGTCGCCCGGGGACAGGCTCCGCACACCGTCACCCCCGGGCCAGGGCGCGAGAGCGACCCGGAAGAGTGGTGGATCGCGCTGGGGGCGGCCCTTGAGCAGTGCGGGCGGGTCGTACAGGAAGCTGCGGCGGTCTCCGTGGGCGGCCAGCAGCACGGGCTCGTCACCCTGGACGCGGACGGCCGACCGGTACGTCCCGCACTGCTGTGGAACGACGTACGGTCCGCACCGCAGAGCGACAGGCTCATCGAGCGGCTGGGCGGGCCGCAGCAGT
>DATMEI010000354.1:0-3258 GCA_035556995.1 Streptomyces sp. | reverse complement strand
TCTTCCTTGCTCGGCAGCCGGTCGGGTGCGTACGGGATGCCGATGGTGGCGCCGCGGGCCATCGAACTCTCGTCGATGTCCTTGCCGGAGACCTCGATGACCTCCCCCTTGCCCTTGTCCAGCACGAGCTTGGCAGAGGCGAAGTTCATCACGGGGTGCAGCTGTTTGATCTTGTTGCCGCTCTTGGTCTTCTTGGGGAGGACGACGTACCGCGTCGTCGAGTCGCTGTCGACGATGATGTGTTCACCCGCCGTGTCCCAGCCCTTGGGCGCGCTGGGTGCTATGGCGCCCCAGGCGATGCTGCCCGCCACCAGCACCAGTCCCACCACGATGCTGGGCATGAGCGCCCGTACAGGACGCGGAGCCTCCTCGTCGGACACTCTCGATTCCGGCTGCAGAAAGGCTGCAAGCGTGCGCTTCCGCGCGAAGGTGTGGGCGCTGAGCTCGTCCCGCCGCGTCGCCATCGATCCCCGTCTCTCCCGTTCCCGTGCTGGTGATTCCCGGTGTGCTGGTGGTTGCCTGGTGCTCACGTCCGGTAGGTGGCGCGCCACTGTCGGCTGCCACGTCCGGTCTGCCCAACTCCCCCGGCTGCACTACTATGCCGCCCCACGGTGCGTACGCAAACGCCCGGGTCGCACGGGAGGTCGCGGTATCCGCACAAGGCCCTCACGGGCCCTGCTGTCAGCCGGGTACGTGATGAGTATCCTGGCTGTCCGGCCGGCGTCCGTGTGCGGTGCAGGCCGGTTCGGCTCCGCGTGCTGGACGGTCAGGGTACGTGGCTGTTCGGCGGGTACACCGGGCAGACTTCACAGCCGGAGGATCCGCGGCACCGGGGAGGCGCCGAACCGGGGCACGGCCGACGGCCACGGGAAGCACCGCAGCCTGAACCGCTTCCAGCAAGCCGTACGCGGAAAAGCGGCAACTGATGCCGACAGCAGTGCAGATGACATCTTGAAGGGGAAATACGGGGGATGACGAGCGCCACCCGCAGCCGGTCCGGTAACCGGCGCGATCCGCGCCAGGGGACCGCCGAGCAGCAGCCTTCAGCGTCCGCCTCGCAGGGCCCCACCACGGCGACGCTCCGGCTGCGCAGCAAACCCGGCAGTTTCGGTCCGGTGCGACTGCAGCAGCTTGTGCTGATCGAAATCGCCGCCGGCCTCCTGCTGGTCGCATGGATCGCGCAGCCGTGGCTGGTCGTTCCGGCCGCTGTCGTCGCCGGGCTGCTGACGCTTTTCGCTCTGGTGCGCCGCCGGCAGCACCCGTTGTCCGAGTGGTACGACCTGAAGCGCTCACTGCGGCGCCGCAAGCGCGAAGCGAAGCTTCCGCTTCCTGTCGGCACCGATCCCGGTCTCGTTCCGGTCGTCGAGTGCGATCCCGCCGTGCAGACGTCCACGTATGTGACGCGTGAGGACCGCGCGGTCGGAATGGTCGGTGACGGTACGTTCCTGACGGCGCTCATCGCGGTCGAGGGCAAGGACACACCGCTGCGCCCGGGCCGTACGGGCCGCGTCGAGCGCCCTGTGCCGCTGGACGTGCTGCACGATGCCCTGACGACCGACGACATCCGGCTGGAGTCCGTCCAGATCGTCCAGCACACGCAGCCGGCTCCGGCACCGCATCTGCCCGAACAGTCGGTGGTGGCCCGGTCCTACGGGTCTTTGCAGGAAGCAGCGGGCATCCCCTCGCTCCGCATGACCTGGGTGGCACTGAAGCTCACGCCGGAGCTCACGCCGGAGGCGGTGGAGGCGCGCGGAGGCGGACTCGGCGGCGCGCAGCGCTCCCTGGTGCGCGCCGCGGACCAGCTCGCGAGCCGGCTCGAAGGCGCGGGATTCAGCGCCACAGTGCTCAACGAGGCGGACGTCGTTCAGGCGCTCGCCACGTCCAGCTGTCTCAACCCCCGTGCCAGCAACGCGACTTCGACAGACCGCCGCCCCGCCCCGCGGCGTACGGAGGAGTCGGTGCGGGGATGGCGCTGCGACGACCGCTGGCACGCGACTTACTGGATCAGCCGCTGGCCCCAGGTCGGCCCGAACGCGGTGAGCGCGGCCCATCTGGCCTCGATCCTCACCTCGTTGCGTGTGTTCACGTCCGTCTTCAGCCTGACGCTCGGCCAGGACGACGGGCGGTCGGCGTCGATCGCCGGGCACGTCCGTATCGTCACTCACAGCGAGCGCGACCTGTCCACGGCACGGCGTGAACTGCTGCGCACTGCGGGCCGGGCGAAGACCGGGCTCGTTCCGCTCGACCGGGAACAGGTGCCCGGTGTACTCGCCACCCTGCCCCTCGGAGGCACCAGCTGATGTCCACTCCGATGATGCCAAGGCAGACAGGCATGCCCGGCGCGGGCCTCGGCCGCCAGCAGCCCCAGGGCGGCCAGGGATCCGACGAACCCGCGCAGCCGCGTCACGTCGCAACGCCGAACGACACAGGGATGATCCCGGTCTTCGGCCGCGACGACGAGGCCGACCAGGAGTCGGCACGGCCGCGCCGTCCCGGATTCGGCCTCCGCGGGCCGCGCCATCTGCGGCACAAGGTCGCCGTGGATCAACTCGCCGCCATAGGCGTCCCTCTCGGTGACGACGGCGTCGTCATCGGCACGGACGCGCAGCGGCAGCCCGCCGTCCTCGGACTCAGCCGCCGTACGGCATACGACGTGCTGCTGATCGGCGGCCTGTGGACGGCGCAGGTGCTGGCGCTGCGTGCGGCGGGTACGGGTGCACGGGTCGCCGTCGAGACGGGCCGCGCGCACGTATGGACGTCGCTGGTGCGGGCAGCGGGTGCAGAGCAGCAGTGCATCACAATGTACGAAGTCGGCCATGTGCCGCCGCTCGGCCCGTCGGTGAGCAGCCCGGTGGTCATCATCCGCGACTGCGGCATGAAGCCCCCGCGCGGTCGAGTGACCGCGGCACCGTGGCAGTCCGTGGTGACGCTGCTGCCCTATCTCAGCCCTGCCGCCCCGAGGTTGCTGCAGACGTCGTCGCTCGTCGGCATTCAACGGGTGTCACCTGACGAGGCGGGCCACCTTGCGCGGACGATGCGGCTGCCGCGCGAGGAGAGGGAGACCCTCTCGACGCTGGGCGACGGTGTCACCCTTTGGTGCACGCGCAAGGACCGCTACTACTCGCTGACGCAGCCGACCGATGCCGAGGCGGGACTGCTCGGCATCGCACGACGTCTCGACTGACAGTTTTGGCAGGTCGTGGTGGCGCGCAGGAACGACCGAGGTGTGGACGGACTGACTGACGTCCGTTCCGGCTG
>DATMEI010000353.1:0-13602 GCA_035556995.1 Streptomyces sp. | reverse complement strand
CGCTTCGTACCTGCTGTCATCTGTCATCACGCCACCCAGTGTGCGCCCGTCACGGCCCTTCCACTCGCGGAAATCGGACACGACCGTCCGACGGTCGTCACCCCTCCTTCGCGGCTCTCTTCCGCCCGTGGCGCAGCAGGACGAGCGCGATCAGCAGGTACGGGACGGACGCGAGCACGAAGAGCGTGCTGTGCTCCCACCAGGCGGAACCCAGCGCGTAGCCCGCGCACAGGAGCACCGCGAACACCTCGGCGCCGAAGCCTGCCAGCGAGCTGACCGTGGCACGCGCCCGGTCGGTGACACGGTCCTGGAGCATCGCGTCGCACGTGACCATCGCCCACTGGAAGACGCCGAAGGCCAGCGCCAGCAGTGGCGTGCCCCAGGGGCCGGTCACGGACCCGGCGGCCAGCGCCAGCGCGGCAACGGCCAGAGCAGGCCCGAGCATCCTGTGCGTACCACGGCCCGCGCACCAGCCTCCGGCGGCGACTCCCGCCGCGACGAGCAGCATCAGCGGCGGCACGGTCGCGTCGGCGACGTCCATGGACTTCACGAGCAGCGGCACGTACTCGTCGATCATCAGCACACCCGTCACGGCCGAGGTCAGCAGCACGGCGCGGAGGGCGGCGCGTGAGGCGCGCAGTTCGCCGAAACCGGCGCGGAGCACGGTGAGAAAGCCGGGATCGTCCTCCTGCGGATCACTGCAGTCAGCACTGCCGTCGGCGCCGCCGACGGCGGTGCTCAGCGCGCCGCGCGACTCCGGGAAGGACCGGCCGACCAGGGCCCCGGCCAGACAGACCACGACGCTCGCCAGCCCCACGGCCTGATAACCGCCCGCGCCGAGCACGGGACCTGCCAGCGCGGTCGCGGCCATCATCGCCGTGGTGCCCAGCGCCTGGGAGCGGCCCATGTAGCGGGCGTAGGAGCCTGCCGCGTCCGAGCGGGCCAACTCCTCGTAGACGAGCGCCTGCAGCGTTCCCGAGCACAGCGAACTGCCCGCGCCCCACAGCACGAATCCGGCAGCGAACGCCGGATAGGAAGGCAGCCAGGTCCACAGCGCGAAGCCCGCACCGGTCAGCAGCGGCGCCAGGGCCAGCAGCCGGCGGCGCGAGAAGAGGTCGGCCCACAGCCCGGAAGGGACTTCCAGTACGAAGGTGACGCACGACCAGATGATGAAGAGCGAGGAGATCTCGGCGGCGGACAGGCCGTTCTCGGCGAACAGCAGCGCATAGACCGGATAGAGAAGGATCAGGTCTTCGAGGAAGGCGTACGCATAGAGCCTGCGGACAAGCCGCACCACCGCGGCCGGCCCTGCCGTCGCCGCAGATGTCGGAGAAACTACCGGTGAAACTCAATGTCGCCAGGTCATGCCGTCAGGCTACGGCAGCACCCGAGGGTCGCGGTAGGGCGCAGCGGTTCCGGGTGGAGCGCAGCGGGTCACGGCTGTGCGCGGACCTGCGGCAGCCGCTGGAGCAGTCCCCATGTGAACTCCGCGATCACCTCGTGCGGCACGCCCGCGGCGTCCGGTGCGGTGAAACCCAGCCGCCAGCGGCTGGGCGCCGAGCCCTCCAGGGGCTGCGCGGGCGGGAAGGCACGCGCGGCCTCGTCGACGGTGCAGGACCAGGGGGTCAGATCCTCGACCGTACGGAGCGTGGGTGCCGCAGCGCCGGGGGCGCGTACCAGGAACTCGGTCACGACACCGCCGCCGGGGACCGTCAGCACCTCGAAGCGCAGGCCGGGCCAGAGCGGCAACGGCCAGGCCAGGGCCTCACAGTCGAGGTCGCCGATCTTCCGCTGCTCGGACTGTTCGGGAGTGCCCAGTACCGAGCGGTAGCGCCCCATGGCGCTGCGGCCCCGCGGTGAGCGCAGCATGGCCTGCCACCGCCGGTTCGCCTCGCGCATCTCCGCGCGTCCGGCGTGCAGTTCGGCGAGTGCCTCCTCGACGAGGTCCTGCTGGAAGTCGGCCATCCTGCGCAGCAGTACGAACTGGAACTCGCGGGGTCCGAAGGTCGTCACCGGCGTGGCTCCTCGGTTGCGGTGTGCGTGTGCCCGGGGGCACGTGGGTGCTGCGGGCCGACGGGGCCGTCGGGCCGCGCCGCACGGGGGGGCATGGAGGGACGTTAGCAACGCCCCTCCATGCCCCTCGGCTGCGGTCCCTACGGCTGGCGGCTCACGGCTTGCGCTGCACGCCGCGTTTGCGTTCCGCCATGTGACGTCCGAGCGCCGACATCTGCTTGAAGCGCTGCTTGTGCTCGGCCCGCAGGCGTGCGTCCGTACGCGCGGCGAGGCGTTCGTTCTCGCGGAGCAGCTTGCGGTAGCTCTCCAGACGGCGGTGCGCGAGCGTACCGTCCTCGATGGCGGCGAGTACCGCGCAGTCCGGTTCGGAGTCGTGACCGCAGTCGTGGAAGCGGCACTCTGCGGCCAGGGCCTCGATTTCGGCGAAGGCACGGCCGACGCCGTCGTGTGCGTCCCACAGTCCGACGCCGCGGAGGCCGGGGGTGTCGATGAGGACCCCGCCGCCGTACGCCTCGGGCAGTGGCAGCAGGTCGCGGGTGGTCGTGGTGTGGCGGCCCTTGCCGTCGCTGTCACGGGTCGTACGGACGTCCTGCACCTCCTCCCCCAGCAGCGCGTTGGCCAGCGTCGACTTGCCCGCGCCCGACTGGCCCAGCAGTACGCACGTACCACCGGCGATGACGGCGGACAGCACATCGAGTCCGTCGCCGGTGGCCGCGCTGACGGTCAGCACCTGTACGCCGGGCGCGGACTCCTGGACGTCTGCGGCGAGTTGGGCGAGGGTCGCGGGGTCCTCGACGAGGTCGGCCTTGGTGAGGACGACCAGTGGCTGAGCGCCGCTCGTCCAGGCGAGGGCGGTGAAGCGCTCGACGCGTGAGAGGTCCAGGTCCAGGGCGAGGGACACCGCGATGAGCGCGTGGTCGACGTTGGCGGCGAGGACCTGGCCCTCGGAGCGGTGGGTGGCCGTGGAGCGCACGAAGGCCGTACGACGCGGCAGCAGCGCACGCACCTCCGGCGTACCGCCGGCGCCGTCGAGCCGGAGGGCCGCCCAGTCGCCGGTGCAGACGGTGCGGGTCGGGTCGGGGGTGGCGACGGGCGCGGTGTCGGCGCGCACGGTGCCCTCGGAGGTGACGGCGTCGCACTGGCCCCGGTCGACGCGGACGATGCGGGCGGGGATCAGCCGTTCGTCCTCGTAGGGGGCGAACGCGTCGGCGATGTCCGCGTCCCAGCCGTAGCGGGCGAGCGGGTGCGGGCCGGCCTCGGAAGGCGGCGCGTCGCACGGCGAGTTGAGCGAGGGGTTCGGTGACGAGTTGCTTGACGGATTGCGTGACGAGTTGCGTGACGAGTGCAAGGGAACGGCCTTCGCGGAAGGGTGGTCCCGGATGTGGCGCACAAGCGCACAAGCGCACAAGCCACGGAGCGGGCTTCGCGGTGCGGGTCAGCCGGGGACCACGGAGGTGGAGAGAACGGGCTTCGGGATGCGGGCGGCGCCCAGCACGACGACGGCCATCGGTCTTCACCTCCTCCTCGTACGCGGCTTCCGGGCAGCCCGGCACGGGGCTGCCCTCACTCGGCGGGACTCTAGCCCGTGACGCGGAAGGGATGCCACGGATTTTCCTGCGGGCAGCTGCCCGGCCGGTTCAGCGCTCGCGCCGTGAGCGCAGGCGCGCCCGTACGTCGGCGTGCGGCAGGAACTTCGTCCAGCGCTCCGGGAATTCGGCGGGCGGATCGTCGCCCGGTTCGTCGCCGCCCCCGCTTTCCGCGCTCCGCATGGCACGGCGGGCGGCTGCCGCAGCGACGACCTCGGCGGCGGCCTCCTCACGCGCCCGCTCGTTCATGCGGCGCGCGGCGGCGGTCGCCACGGACGGCCACACATGGTCGATGGCCGCGTTCACCGCGGCACCCACGAGGACGGCGAAGGCGGAGACGCCGATCCACAGCAGCACGGCGACGGGAGCGGCGAGCGAGCCGTAGATCGTGGGGCCCTCGACGGTGCTGGTGATGTAGAAACGCAGCAGCGCACTGCCGACCACCCACATCACAAGGGCGACGAGCGCACCGGGAATGTCCTCACGCCAGGGCGAACGTACGGGCACGGACACGTGGTAGAGCGTGGTGAGGAACGCGACGGACAGCAGCAGCACGACAGGCCAGTAGAAGACCGTCACCAGCCCCTGCGCCTGCGGCAGGAGCCCCACCACCGCGTCCGGGCCTGCGACCAGCAGCGGGAGCACGATCGCGCCGATGAGCAGCGCGACGAGGTACAGCAGGAACGCCAGCAGCCGGGTCTTGACGATGCCGCGCTGCCCGTCGAGCCCGTACATCACGGTGATGGTGTCGATGAAGACGTTCACGGCACGCGAACCGGACCACAGTGCGATGGCGAAGCCGAGCGAGATCACATCGGGCCGGCCGCCCTTGATGACGTCGTCGATGAGGGGCCGGGCGATCTGGTTGACGCCGCGGTCGGAGAGTACGGCGGCCGAAGCCCTGAGGAAGTTGCCGCGGATCGAGTCGATGGTGTCGGTGCCGATCCAGGCGTCGAGGTAGCCCAGCATCCCGATGAGTCCCAGCAGCAGCGGCGGGATGGAGATCAGGGTGAAGAACGCCGCCTCCGCGGCGAGGCCGAGCACCCGGTACTCCACGCAGGAGTTGACCGTGTCCTTGAGCAACAGCCATGCCATCTTGCGTTTGGGGACGTTCCGGTAGATGACGCGCGCACTGCGGAAACGTCCGCTCGGGCGAGGTGGGGTTTCGTCGGCTGGTTGCACCTCCTTAACGTATCTGCCATGCCAGCCTCCACTCACACCGTGACCAATCAGCCGCCGCCCCTCGTCGACTACGACGTCTTCGAGGCAGACCCCGCCCTCGCCGAATCAGTCGCCCGGTACGCCGCGCCCGAACGTGCCGAGGAGGTACGTGCCGAACTGAGCGGCCTGGGCCGCAGCGCCGGTTCCGCGCAGGCACAGGAGTGGGGCAGGCAGGCGAACGAGGTGCCGCCCGTGCTGCGTACGCACGACCGGTACGGCAACCGCATCGACGAGGTCGAATTCCACCCCGCCTGGCACCAGTTGCTCGACCGCGCGGTCGGCGCCGGCCTGACCGACGCCTGGTCACGGCCCGACGGGCAGCTGCGCCGTACAGCGGGCTTCTACGTCTGGAGCCAGGTCGAGGCAGGCCACGGCTGCCCGGTGTCGATGACGCACGCCGCCGTGCCCGCGCTGCGTAAGGAACCCGCCCTGGCCGCCGAGTGGGAGCCGCTCCTGTCGTCGCACACGTACGCGCCGGGGCTGGACCGGCCCGCGTCGGCGAAGCAGGGTGCCCTCGCCGGTATGGGCATGACGGAGAAACAGGGCGGCAGCGACGTACGGGCGAACACGACGCAGGCCGTGCCGCTGGCCGGGGACGGCGCCGACGGCGCCGAGTACGCGCTGACGGGGCACAAGTGGTTCTGCTCGGCGCCGATGTCGGACGTCTTCCTGGTGCTGGCGCAGGTGACGGGAGGCTCCCGGGGTGAGGGACTCACCTGCTTCCTGGTGCCGCGTGTCCTGCCGGACGGCTCACGCAACTCCTTCCGCGTGCAACGCCTCAAGGACAAGCTGGGCAACCGCTCCAACGCCTCCAGCGAGGTCGAGTTCGACGGGACGACGTGGGCACGGCGCGTGGGCGAAGTGGGCCGCGGCGTGGCCACCATCATCGAGATGGTCGCGGCCACCCGGCTGGACTGTGTGACGGGTTCGGCCGCGCTGATGCGCCAGGCCGTCGCCCAGGCCACCCACCATGCCGCGCACCGCAGCGCCTTCGGCGGTCTGCTGACGGACAAGCCCCTGATGCAGAACGTACTGGCGGACCTGGCGCTGGAGTCGGAGGCGGCGTCCGCACTGACGATGCGGCTCGCAGCCGCGTTCGACGCCGCGCAGGGCGGCGGCGATGACGCCGAGCAGGAGCGGCAGTTGCTGCGCCTGGCGCTGCCCGCGGCGAAGTACTGGGTGACGAAGCGCGCCACGCCACTCGCCGGTGAGGCGCTGGAGTGCCTCGGCGGCAACGGGTACGTGGAGGAATCGGGGATGCCCAGGCTGCTGCGTGAGTCGCCGCTGAACTCCATCTGGGAGGGCTCGGGCAATGTGCAGGCGCTGGACCTGCTGCGTGCACTGCAGCGTTCACCCGAGGCGCTGAACGCCTTCCTCACCGAGATCGGCCACGCCCGCGGTGCCGATCACCGGCTGGACGCGGCGACGAAGGACCTCCTCACCGAACTGTCCGACCTCGAAGGCATCGAGGCCCGCGCCCGCCGGCTGGTGGAGCGCATGGCTCAGGTGCTGCAGGGGTCCCTGCTGGTGCGGTACGCGCCGGCGGCCGTCGCGGACGCGTACTGCGCCTCGCGGCTGGGCGGCGACTGGGGCACGGCGTTCGGAACGCTGCCGCACACGCTGGACTTGGCGTCCATCGTGGACCGGGCCCGTCCCGACGTGGCCTGAGGGCTGTCACTTGGCTGGGGGTGCTGGGGCCTCGCCGGGGGCGCCGTCGGGGCCGTAGGCAGTCATGAAGCGGTCGCGGAACTTGTCCATCCGCCAGACCGGGCCCTTCGACTCGGGCTTGAGCCCCTCCTTCCAGCCCCAGCCGGACATCCGGTCCATCACGTCCTTGTCGCGGGCGACGATCGAAATCGGCACGTCCCGGCTGGCGTTGTTGCCGACGACGGTCGGTACGGGCTGATGGTCGCCGAGGAAGACGAGCACGGTGTCGTCGTCGCCGTACTTCTCCATGTAGGAGGTGAGGCTGTCCACCGAGTACTCGATGGAACGCCGGTACTCGGTGCGCACGTCGGCCGGGTCCCTCCACACGTCCTTGGGGTCCTTG
Source organism: Streptomyces sp. (assembly GCA_035556995.1). GTDB lineage: Bacteria > Actinomycetota > Actinomycetes > Streptomycetales > Streptomycetaceae > Streptomyces. Next base: position 6,732 of record DATMEI010000353.1, on the reverse strand, counting down.
CCCTCCTTCTTCTGACGGTGGTAGACGGAGCCGTCGCCGATCTCGTCCCAGCCGATCATCTTGGGGAGGGGCGCCCAGGGGTTGTGGCTGGTGGCGAGGACGATCTCCGTCATCAGCGGTTTGCGCTTCTTCTTGCCGTGTTCGAGGCGTTCGAAGGCGTCCATCGTGTACTGGTCCGGTACGGGCGACCAGCTGAACTTCGGGCCCTTGTAGCCCATTTCCCGTGAGTCGTAGACGTGGTCGAGGCCGTAGAACCGGCCTTCGGGCCAGGCCTTCGTGACGCCGGGCATCATGCCGGCCGTCCGCCAGTCGTCGGTACGTCCGAAGGCGCTGGTGAGGGTCATGCGGTCGCTCGAAGTGAGCGTGCGGTAACGCTGCTGGTTGTCTATCCACAGGCCGGACATGAACGTGGCGTGGGCCATCCAGCTTCCACTGCCCGTCACGGGTGAGGTGAGCCAGCCGCTGCTGGAGGAGAATCCGGCCTTGTCCAGCCGGTTCTTCCCGTCCTCGAGTGCGGCGCCGACGTGCGGCGCCATCTCCGGATGCTCGACGGCGTCGCGGCCGTAGCTCTCGACGAACGCGAAAATGACGTCCTTGCCGCGCAGTCCCGTGAGCAGCTTCTCCGGAGGCGTCTTCTCGAAACGGTCGACGGCGGCCTGCTTGGCGAACACCCGCTCGTCCTTCAGCCCCGCCTTCACCTGCTCCACGCGGTTGTCGACGAGATGGGCCGATATCTTCGAGGCGACCGGCACACCGGCACCCTGCACGCCGAGCGCAGCGAGGGTGAACCAGAGGGTGCCGAGCGACAGGACGGTACGGGTCGTCACGGTGACGTGCGGTTCCAGGAGTCGGCTCAGCCGGCGGACCGCGAGTGCGGTCAGGACGAGCAGGGCCACGACGAGGACGACCAGCACGATCACGGCACCGATCGCGCCGGCTTTGCCCACCGAGTCCTCGAGGAACGACTCGGCGTCGTCGAAGAGGACCCAGTCCAGCACCAGGTCGAACGGCCGGTCGAGGAACGAGTAGAAGCCCATGTCGAGGAACTTCAGGACGGTCAGCAGGCCGAGAGACGCCCCCATGAACATCGCCGCGATCCGCTTGCCCTTCGGCGGCAGGACGAGCAGCAACCCGATGCCGAATATCGCCTCGCCCGGTATGCGCAGGAACGCGCCGGGCGTGATCCGGTTCATTTCGTTCGGCAGGAGGAGGGCGCCGAGTACCAGCACGGCGGCAAGGACAGTGGTCCCGTGCCTCACGACCCGTGCGGCGGCCGGGTACCTGGCACGCCAGCCGCGGGTTGCTGCGGGGCCGGAGTCACCGGGCGTCGCGCCGTCCCCGTCCTTCGCGGTGTCCTTCGCGCTGTCGTTCGCGGGGTTCGCGGTTGCTTCGCCGGAGGCGGCCGTTCCGTCCGGTGCGGGTTCCGGGGAACCGTCCGGCGTCCGGCCCTCCTCCGAGGCTGCCTTGTCTGTTTTCTTCAGCTGACGGGAGCTGGTGAAGAGGGGCAACCCGAAGGTCCTTCCGTGCGAAACCCGGTGGTGACACGACGTGCGGGCGAGCTCGGGAGGCCGGGACCGCCGCTGTCAGTACGGCTTGCCGGCGGCCCGATTCGATCACCTGAGCCGCCTGCGCGGGCAGCGTACGCCGTCGGGGCGAACCGGTTGGAGAAATTGGCCTCGCGGAAGGAGAACTTGCCAGCGCTTGGCAGTACCCCGGAAGAGTCTTGACACTGAGAGCCGACCCGTCGGGACGAAGGGTGCCGATCCTGTAGGGGCCACCACGCATCGGCCGAAAAGCCGCGCCCCGTACCGCTACAGCTCGCCCGCCCACGGCGGATTCGCCCCGCGTACCGCGCAGACCGCCGCGGCGACGCGGGCCCCGAAGGTGAGGGCCTCGGCGACCTGTCCGGCGCGGAGCGCGTCGAGCCGGCCGCCCAGCGCGCCCGCACCGTGCAGGGAGTGCAGGAAGCCCGCCATGAAGGAGTCGCCCGCGCCGACCGAGTCGACGACGTCCACGGGCGGCGCGGGTGTACGCAGCCGCTCTCCGTCGAGGGAGGCGAAGACCCCGTCGGCGCCGAGCGTGACGACGACGAGGCGCGCGCCGTCCGCGTGGAAGGCGTCGGCCGCCTGTTCGGGCGAGGTGCCCCCGGGCATGAGGTGGGCGAGGTCGTCGTCGGAGAGCCGCAGGATGTCGGCGGCGGCGCACCAGCGGGGCAACGCGCTGCGGTAGGCGCCGGGTTCGACGAGCAGGGGGCGCACGTTGGGGTCGATGGAGACGGTCGCCCGCGTCCGTACGTCCGTGAGGAGCTCCTCGACTGCCTGGCCGCCCGGAGGCCGTACGAGCGCGAGGGAACCCGTGTGCACGCAGGAGACCGGTCCGCGCGCTGCGGTGGCCAGTTCCTGCGGGGTCCACTGGAAGTCGGCGGTGTTCTCCGCGTGGAAGGAGTAGTCGGCGCGGCCGTCCTCGTCGAGGTCGGCTACGGCGAGGGTGCTGGGCTCGCGTGCGGCGACGGCCCGGCTCAGGTCGACGCCGGACTTGGCGAGGTGGTCGCGGAAGAGCCGTCCGAAGACGTCCGAGGAGAGCCGCCCCAGGAAGCGGGTGGGCGTGCCGAGCCGCGCCAGCGCCACGGCGGTGTTCGCGGGGCCGCCGCCCGGCAGCACTTCCAGCGCGATCGCGGGGGTCTCCGCGTGCACGGCCGGGGGACGCACGAACGCGTCGGCGACGCACTCGCCGAGCACGGCGACGGGGTCGGCAGAGGGAGCTGGTGCGGACATGTCTGGCGCGGACATGCGGAGACCTCACGGATTCGGTGGCTCGGTCGATCGGCGGCTCGGTGCTGCGGCTTGCATTGCCGCGGCGCTGCGGCGGGCGCAGCTCGCGCTGGAGTCCAACAGCCCTCTGTGCCCCTGTCAACGGAGGTAAGCGGCGAACGGGCCCGAAGCGGGCACGTGCCGCGGACCGGCGGGCGCCGGCACCGGGGCCCGTACCGGTTACTCGCGTTATGTATCGTCCCGTCGCAGACACCCCCCGGCGGAAAGGGACGGACTCAGTGCCACGGGAGCAGAGCAGCCCGCGCGACGGCCTCGAGCAGCAGCTCGGGCGTCTCGAAGGAGCACCGTACGGGCGCTACAAGGGCCTTGTCGGCGCCTGGAAGCTGCCCGGGTCCGGGACGGCGGGGGAAACGCTGGAGCTGGTACGGGCACAGGCCGACCCCTTCGCGCCGCCCGCGCGGGTGGCGATACGCGTACCGGCGGATCGTGCCGGTTTCCCGCCTGATCTGTGGGCCACGCCCGTACGGCGTCGGGCGCTGGCGAGCTTCCTCGCCCGCCGTGCGGCCGAAGTCGCCGACGGCGAACGCTCGTTGCGCATCGACGCCGGCGGCCAGGAGGTGCTGGAGCGCAGCTCGTGCCAGATCGGCGCCGAGGACGGCGGCGTCACGCTCCGCTTCGGCCTCGCGCTGCCGGGCAAGGGCCGCCGCATCGACGCCCGGTACGCGCAGCGTCTGCTGTGCCGGGACGCACCGGGGATCGCCGAGCGTGCGCTGTGCCACGCGTCGCTGGACGCGAAGGCCGTACGGGAGTTCGTGGAGACCGTCGAGGACTCCGACGCCCTGCGCGCGGCACTCCCCGGCCTGGGCCTGGTCGCGTTCGTCGCCGACGGCGCGGTGCTGCCGCGCGGCAGCGGCGTCGACGACCGGCCGGCGACGGGCGCAGGCGTCGTGCCGTTCTCCTCGCCCGACGGGCTGCGGGTCACGGTGGAGTTGCCGCATGCGGGTCCGGTCACGGGCATGGGCCTTCGGGAGGGTGTGAGCCTGATCGTCGGCGGCGGGTTCCACGGCAAGTCGACGCTGCTGCGTGCCCTGGAGACGGGCATCTGGGACCACGTCCCGGGGGACGGTCGTGAACGGGTCGTCTCACGGCCCGAGACCGTGAAGTTGCGCGCCGAGGACGGCCGCCGGGTCGAACGCGTCGACGTGCACGCCTTCGTCGGTCATCTGCCGGACGGCTCCGACACGACCGACTTCTCCACCGGCAACGCCTCCGGTTCGACCTCGCAGGCGGCCTCCCTGTGCGAGGCCGTGGAGGCGGGCGCGCGGGTCCTGCTCATCGACGAGGACACCGCGGCCACGAATCTGATGATCCGTGACGCCCGCATGCAGGCCCTGGTGGCCAAGGAACGTGAGCCGCTGACTCCGCTGGTGGACTCCGTACGCTCCCTGCACCGCGAGCACGGGGTCTCCACGGTGCTCGTCATGGGCGGTTCGGGCGACTACCTGGAGGTCGCCGACCGGGTGCTGATGCTGGACTCCTACCGCCCCTCCGACGTCACGGAGCGGGCCCGCGAGGTCGCGTCCGTACCGACGGGGAGGCACGCGGAGGCGGACTCCTTCCCGCCGGTCGTCCACCGGGTCCCGGAACCCTCGTCGCTGGAGGCCGAGGCGCGGGGACGCAGGCGCGTACGGTCGCGCGGCGAGGACGCACTGACCTTCGGCGAGCACGAGGTGGACCTGCGGTCCGTGGAACAGATCACCGACTCCCGTCAGGTGACGGGGATCGGTCTCGCCCTGGAGCTGATGGTGCGCCGGAGCTACGTGGACGGCACCCGCACGCTGGCCGAGGCACTGGACCTGCTCGACCGCGACCTGGCAGCAGGTGCGGGAGTGCTGCTGGCGGTGCGGGACGAGGACTTCGCCGTCCCCCGCCGTTTCGAGACCGCAGCCGCGCTCAACCGGGTGCGCGGGCTGCGCGTGCACCGGCAGACGGAGCCCGGCGGGCGAGGAGGGCAGGCGCCATGCTGACCGTGACCACCTGGTTCCTGGAGCAGACCTCCGCGGAGGAACTGCAGGAGGCCAGCATTCCGGACACCTCCTCCGGTATCCGGATCATGCGGGCCGAGGTGCCCTCCCCTGCCTTCAGCCGCTTCCTCTACACCGCCGTCGGCACGGACGTGGCCTGGACGGACCGGCTGTCGTGGACGTACGCGCGGTGGCGGGAATGGCTGGAGCGCCCGGGCGTGGAGACGTGGGTGGCCTACGAACGCGGAACACCCGCCGGGTACATCGAGCTGGACGGCGCCACCCCTGACTCGTCAGGGCGGGGCACCCAGCCCGAGGGCACCGTCGAGATCAGCTACTTCGGGCTCCTCCCCGCCTTCCGGGGGCGGCGGATCGGCGGGCACCTCCTCACGTACGGGACCGCGCGCGCGTGGGACATGGCCGGGCGGTGGCCGCAGAGGCAGCCGACGGGCAGAGTGTGGGTGCACACCTGCAGCAAGGACGGGCCGCACGCGCTCGGCAACTATCAGCGGCGCGGCTTCGAGGTCTTCGCCAAGGAAGTCACGCAGGAACCGGCAGCCCCCGCGGCGTCGGCAGGCCCTCAGCCTGCACCGATGTGACCGAATCCACACCGTCCCAGCATTCAGGACGTTTCTGTCCACACTGTGGATATTGGTGGACTGCCCGATCGGCCCCGTGCGACGCTTCCGTCATGTCTCGCGCTGGAATCGCCTTGGTGAGTCGACGCCACGTCGACCTCGGTCGCATGTCCAGCGCCATCTGTCCGGCGGGCTGACAGTCCCAGCACCGCCGATTCACGAGCCGCCCTCACTGTCGCGGGCGCGCACCCTCCCCGCCTGAACTGCTCCGACCCCGCCTGCCCGTAGCCGCACGTCCTGGACGTACACGCAGGTCAGGGAAGGTTGAGCGATGCCCGCTGCCCAGGACCGTTCCCGAAGTCCGGTCGCGTCCGCACAAGGACGCCCGGGGGAACACCAAGGACGCCCGAAGGACGACCATCATGGCTGACACCTCCAAGCAGCCCGCTTCCGCACCCAGCCGTCGGAAGGCCGGACGCCACCGCGGCGAGGGCCAGTGGGCCGCTGGGCACTTCACTCCGCTCAACGGCAACGAGCAGACCAAGAAGGACGACGACGGTCTCAACGTGCGGACACGCATTGAGACCATCTACGCACACCGTGGCTTCGACTCGATCGACCCGGCCGACCTGCGCGGACGCATGCGCTGGTGGGGTCTGTACACCCAGCGCAAGCCCGGGATCAGCGGCGGCAAGACCGCGATCCTGGAGCCGGAGGAGCTGGACGACGAGTACTTCATGCTCCGCGTCCGCATCGACGGCGGGCAGCTGACGACGCAGCAGCTGCGCACGATCGGGGAGATCTCACAGGAGTTCGCGCGCGGCACCGCCGACATCACCGACCGCCAGAACGTCCAGTTCCACTGGATCCGCATCGAGGACATGCCCGAGATCTGGCGGCGGCTGGAGGGCGTCGGCCTGTCGACCACCGAGGCCTGCGGGGACACACCCCGCGTCATCCTCGGCTCGCCCGTCGCCGGGATCGCAGCCGACGAGATCATCGACGGCACTCCCGCCATCGACGAGATCCACCGCCGGGTCATCGGCAACCCCGCCTACTCGAACCTGCCGCGCAAGTTCAAGACCGCCGTCTCCGGCTCGCCCCTCCTCGACGTCGCGCACGAGATCAACGACGTCGCGTTCGTGGGTGTCCACCACCCCGAGCTGGGACCGGGATTCGACGTCTGGGTCGGAGGCGGGCTCTCCACCAACCCCAAGCTCGGCGTCAGGCTGGGCGCGTGGGTGCCGCGGGAGGAGGTCGCGGACGTCCACGAGGGCATCGTCTCGATCTTCCGCGACTACGGATACCGGCGACTGCGCAACAAGGCGCGCCTGAAGTACCTCGTCGCCGACTGGGGCG
>DATMEI010000352.1:0-2301 GCA_035556995.1 Streptomyces sp. | reverse complement strand
GGTCGCCGAGCTGAACAGCGCCTTCCACCGCGCGGTGATCGACGTCAGCGGGAACCGCTGGCTGCTGTCGATGTCGGCCGCGATGTACCACCACGTCCACTGGGTCTTCCGCGTCGGCGCCGCCCAGCGCGCACCGCACTCCTGGGAGGAACACATCCGCCTGGTCGACGCCATCGCGGCCGGCGACGACAAGGCGGCCACGACCGCTGCCCGCGCGCACGTCGAGGCCGCCGCGAGGGCGGCCCTCAACGGCAAGGCTCAGCGGCCGACGGCGTAGCCCTGCATGCCCCGCGGGTTCGCCGCCGCGGCCAGCACACCGTCCGCCTCCTTCCGTACGGCGCACAGCCGGCCAAGACTCCACGCGTCGCTTTCGGTGACGACGTGCCCGCGTCGTACCAGCTCATCGCGGACGGCCGGGCCGAGGCGACTCTCCATCGCCAGACCGCCCGGCTCGGTCGCGCGCGGGTAGAACGACGAAGGGAAGCCAGTGGTGTGCCAGGCCGGCGCATCGATCGCCTCCTGCAGATCCATCCCGCCCCCGAGATGACGCAGTAGGAAGAGCAACTGCCACTGGTCCTGCTGGTCCCCACCCGGCGAACCGCAGGCCAGCACAGGCTGTCCGTCACGCGAGACGAGAGTCGGGGTGAGCGTGGTCCGCGGCCGCAGACCCGGCTTGAGTGAGGATGCGAGCCCCTCCTTGAGCCAGAACATCTGCAGCCGGCTTCCGAGGCAGAACCCGAGCTCGGGGATCGTCGGCGACGACTGCAGCCAGCCACCACTCGGGGTCGCGGAGATGACGTTGCCCCACTTGTCGATCACGTCCACATGGCAGGTGTCGCCCCGCGTCACGCCCTCGGACGAGACCGTCGGCTCACCCGTCGTCGCGTCTCCGAGATCCTTGCTGACAGCAACCGACGGCAACACCGGCTCGCGTCCGTCCGGCCGGCCCGGGCGGAGTTCCCTGGAGGCGTCCGGACCGACGAGCTTGGCGCGCTCGGCGGCGTACGCGGGGGAGAGGAGCGTCTTCAGAGGTACGTCGGCGCCGTCGCCGTACCAGGCCTCGCGGTCGGCGTAGGACAGCTTCATCACCTCGACCGTCGTGTGCACGCCCTCGGCGGTGTCCAGGTCGACGTCACCAAGCTCGGCCAGCACAGCGAGCGACTGCAACAGCGCCGGTCCCTGACCCCACGGCCCGGTCTTGGCGACCGTGTACCCGTTCCAGTCGAGCGTGGCCGGCTCTTCCCAGGTCGCCTCGAAGCTCGCCATGTCGTCGCCGGTGATCAGGCCGCCATGGTCGGAGCCGCTGGAGTCCCGGTGCGGCAGCCGGGAGAACTTGTCGACCGCCTCCGCGATGAAGCCCTCACGCCAGCTCTTCCGGGCCGCCTCGACCTGCGCCTGGCGGTCCGCACCGGCCGCTTCGCATTCCACCACGAGCTTCTCGAGGGTGGCGGCGTACGCCTCGTTGCGGAACATCCCGCTCGGCGCACGCCCGTCCGTCAACCACAGCGCCGCCGACGTCGGCCAGTGCTCCGCAAACAGCTCCTGCACCGTGCCGACCGTCTCACCGACCCGTGGCACCAGCGGATGCCCGTTCCGCGCGTACTCGATAGCAGACTCAAGTACGACGCGCAGCGGCATGCTGCCGTGGTCACGCAGCAGGAGCAGCCATGCGTCGACGGCACCCGGCACAGTCGCGGCAAGTGGTCCAGAACCGGGGATGAGCGACAGACCGAGTGAACGGAAGTGCTCGATCGTCGCACCGGCCGGAGCGACGCCCTGACCGCACAGCACGCGCGGAGTCGGGTCGTCGGCGGTGGCGATGATCGCCGGCACCTCACCGCCCGGCCCGTTGAGGTGCGGCTCCACCACGTGCAGTACGAACCCTGCCGCGGCTCCGGCGTCGAAAGCGTTGCCGCCGAGCTCCAGGATCCGCATCGCCGACTGGGACGCCAGCCAGTGCGTGGACGAGACCATCCCGAACGTGCCGCGCAGGGTGGGCCGGGTGGTGAAGGTCATGGGGCCTCCCGGCCTGGACTGAGGAATGGAGGGAGCCCGGTCACGGGGCCTCCCGTCCTGGACTGAGGAGCGGAGGGAGCGAAGCGACTGGAGTGACGAGGGAAGGCCGGGAGCCAGGGCCCCGGGACCCGCCGCGCCGGAGGCGTGGCATCAGTACTGTCATTTGGCAACTCCTTCTGCTGTTCGTACGTCGGGGCCGGTGCCGTCGTCCTGGACCAGATGACAGGCGACCTGATGTCTACCTTCTCCGATCACGCGCTGCTCCGGGACGACTGTCCGGCATGT
>DATMEI010000351.1:0-8735 GCA_035556995.1 Streptomyces sp. | reverse complement strand
CGCGTAGCGCAGCGCGGTACGGACCCTCAGCTCCTTGTGGAGGATGTCGTCCTGCGGGACGAGGCCGATGCGCTGCCGGAGCTCGGCAAAGTGCTGGTAGAGGTTCCGGTTGTCGTAGAGGACTTCGCCGACGTCGGCGGGACGGTAACCGGTCAGGGCACGCAGCAGCGTCGACTTGCCGGAACCGGACGGACCGATGACGCCGACCAGCGACTTCTCCGGGACGCCGAAGGTGACGTTGTCGAGGATCACCTTGCCGTTGTCGACCTTCACCGTGAGGTGACGGGCCGAGAAGGAGACCTCACCGGTGTCGACGAACTCCTCCAGCCGGTCCCCGACCAGCCGGAAGGCGGAGTGACCGACGCCGACGGTGTCCTGAGGGGTGATGACGGCGGAACCGGACTTGGGCAGCGGCTGGCCGTTGACGTAGGTGCCGTTGTGGCTTCCCAGGTCGTGGATCTCGAAGCGGCCCTGGGGTGTGGCGTGGAACTCGGCGTGATGACGGGAGACCTGGAGGTCGGAGACGACCAGTTCGTTCTCCAGCGCACGGCCGATCCGCATCACCCGGCCCAGCGACAGCTGGTGGAAGGAGGTCGGGCTGCGGTCGCCACCCTGTTGCGGTACGCCGCCGCTCTGGGGATGCATCCGGGGCGCGGCCTGCTGCGGCATCTGCGGCTGCGGGTGCGCCTGTTGGGGCGAGTGGGGGTGCGGGTGTGCTTGCTGCTGCATGGGCTGCCCGGCCGGGTAGCCCTGCTGCTGCGGTACGCCGGGCTGCTGCCAGCCGGGCTGCTGCTGTGGCGGCGGTTGCCGGTCCCAGCCCTGGCCGGCCGGGCTGCCGGGGTGCTGCGGCGGCGCCTGCGTGGCCTGGGCCTGAGAGGCCGGCGGAGCCTGCGGTGCCTGCCGTACCGCCTGCTGCTGTTCCGGCGCGGCCGTCGGTGCGTTGTAGGCGTCTGCGCCGGGAGACGCCGCGGCGCCGCCCGTCCCCGAGAGCTTCAGCTGCGGACCGTCGGTGGCGTTGCCCAAGTGCACGCTCATGCCCGGGCCCAGCTCCATCTGCTGGACGCGCTGCCCCCGGACGTACGAGCCGTTGGTGCTGCCCTGGTCCTCTATGACCCAACTGCGTCCGCCCCATCTGATTGTGGCGTGGCGCCAGGAGACCCTGGCGTCGTCGATCACCACATCGCCTTGCGGATCGCGTCCCAGGCTGTAGGTCCTGGACGGGTCAAGCGTCCAGGTTTGTCCGTTCAATTGCAGTACGAGTTCCGGCACTCCATGCCCCAAAAGTTGTCCCCCGAGTGACTCCCTCCGACGGGAGCCTAGGGATGGCGAACATCGTGAGGAACTATTTCAGGCTCGGCATCCGCACAGGAAGTCGGCCCATGTCACAACCCCGGTTCGAGTGTGACCGGAGCGGAACATCGCCGTCCCGTGAGTGGAACGCGGCTGTTCATGGGCGTGAATGAGCCGAGGGGAAAGATCCGGACGGAGGAGAGCCCCCGGCGGGTGCCTCACGCCCTGCAGCGATACCGTAAGACCATCATGACCACATTGCTGGCCACTCCGCCTTCGTACGCCGACACCCCCACCCTCCTGGTCAAGATCTTCGGCAAGGACCGGCCCGGCATCACCGCCGGCCTGTTCGACACCCTCGCCGCGTTCGCCGTAGAGGTCGTCGACATCGAACAACTCGTCACCCGTGGTCGCATAACGCTGTGCGCACTGGTCACCGCCCCAGGCGCGGCGGCGGGCGCGGGCAGCGGGCAGATCACCGCGTCCGAGGGTGAACTGCGGGCCACCGTGCACAGCTGGGCCGAGTCGATGGGCCTCGAGGCCGAGATCATCTCCGGCATCGGTGACAACCAGCCGCGCGGCACCGGCCGTTCACATGTGACGGTGCTGGGCCAGCCGCTGACCGCCGGGTCGACCGCGGCCATCGCCGCCAGCATCACGGCGACCGGCGGCAACATCGACCGCATCTTCCGTCTCGCCAAGTACCCGGTGACGGCTGTGGAGTTCGACGTCTCGGGCACCGAGACCCCGACACTGCGTACGTCGCTCGCGCTGGAGGCCGCCAAGCACGGCGTCGACATCGCGGTCGTCGCCTCCGGGCTTCAGCGCCGCGCACAGCGGCTGGTCGTGATGGATGTCGACTCCACGCTCATCCAGGACGAAGTGATCGAACTCTTCGCCGCGCACGCGGGATGTGAGGACGAGGTCGCCGAGGTCACCGCCAGCGCCATGCGCGGAGAACTGGACTTCGAGCAGTCTCTGCATGCGCGTGTGGCCCTGCTGGAAGGGCTCGACGCGTCCGTCGTGGACAAGGTGCGCAAGGACGTACGGCTCACGCCCGGCGCGCGCACTCTCGTACGCACCCTCAAGCGCCTCGGATACCAAGTCGGCGTCGTCTCCGGGGGTTTCACCCAGATCACCGACGCGCTCAAGGACGAGCTGGGTCTCGACTTCGCCGCGGCCAACACCCTGGAGGTCGTGGACGGCAAGCTCACCGGCCGTGTCACCGGCGACATCGTGGACCGGGAGGGCAAGACGCGGCTGCTGCGCCGGTTCGCGGCGGAGGCGGGTGTGCCGCTGCTGCAGACAGTCGCGATCGGTGACGGCGCCAACGATCTGGGAATGCTCAACGCCGCAGGTCTCGGGGTGGCCTTCAACGCGAAGCCGGTGGTACGCGAGGCCGCACACACCGCCGTCAACGTCCCCTTCCTGGACACCGTCCTCTACCTGCTGGGCATCACGCGGGAAGAGGTCGAGGCCGCCGACACCACCGGCGGCGAGGACCACCAGAACACGGACGGCGAACGCCTGTTGGGCGGCGGCTGAGCCTCCCGGCGGGCGCGTTCCTGCGGCTTCGGCAGAGATACGACGGTGACCCGCGCCCGAATGCGGGCGCGGGTCACCGGAAGCCAGTGGTGCAGATGTGGTGCGGCTACTCGTGCGGTTCGTGGGGCGCCCAGTAGTCGGTCAGTGTGGCGGTGCCGGGCTCGACGGACTTCCAGGAACCGTCGAAGCGGAGCACGGCGACGGCAGAGGTGGGGAAGCCGTTGCGTGACATCCGCTCCCCGGCATCGCCCTTCGCATCGCCCGTGAGAGTTTCGGCAACTCCCTGAATTCCCGGGTTGTGCCCGACGACGAGCAGGTCCCGGACATCCTCGGAGACGTCGTTGAGCACTGCGATGATCTCGCCGGGCGAGGCTTCGTACAACCGCTCCTCGTAAACGGTCTTGGGGCGGTGCGGAAGGTGGTGGACGGCCAGTTTCCAGGTCTCACGGGTACGGACAGCTGTCGAGCAGAGGGTCAGTCCGGGGGCGATGCCGTGGGAGGCGAGCCACTCACCGACGGCCGGGGCGTCCTTGCGGCCTCGGTCCGCGAGGGGACGCTCGTGGTCTGCCACTTCCGGCCAGTCGGCCTTTGCATGCCGGACAAGGACGATACTGCGGGGCACATCGACGCTCATGTCTCCCAGCTTCGCACGAAACGCTCTGCTGGGCGGAGGGTGTTGACAGTGCACAGAGGGCTGACGTCTCCCGTTCGTCAGCCCAGCAACGCCTGCTCCACCCGCTCCAGAATCCGGGCGAGCAGGTCTGCGCCCGCCTGCTGCTCCACCGCGTTCGCCTCGCCGCCGAGAAGCAGGCCCAGCAGCACTGCGAAAGCGAGCACCGGAAGGACAGCGGCCCACCAAGGCAGCAGCGTACGGGCGGCATCGGGAGGAGGATGAGGATTGCGGTGCCGGGCAGCTGTCACATCCGGGGAGCAGTCGGTGCGGGCACGGGCCGTCATCATGGGCTCGGCTCCTGATTCCGTAGATCATCGGGCGGTGTACACCGACGTTACGGAAGCGGGGGTGGGCGTCCCATCCGGTGACCCACCCACTTCCCCCTGAGCCTGACCCCCTAGGGGTGGTGGGGCCAGCACCACCACCGGGGCCCCGGGCCGCGGCCAGGGGCCGACGGCCGGGGACCCGGGACCGGCGGTTTCAGGCTCAGGGAGCGGCGATACTCGCGATCACTCCGATGACGACCATGATGCCGAGGATCGCTCCGGTGATCAGGAGCAGCTTCTTCTGCCCGTTCTGCGGATCGGGTTCAAGCACTGGCATGCAGGCCAGTGTCGCACTCAGCGTCCGTCCTCGATCACGCGGTCCCGGCCGGCCAGTACGCCCACCACCGTCTGTGCGAGCAGCAGCCCGGTCATCAGCATCAGCGGTGCGCGCCAGCCGCCGACGGCGTCGTGCAGGACTCCCACGAGCAACGGGCCGGGGATGGACAGCAGATAGCCCGTGCTCTGCGCGAAGGCGGAGAGCTTGGCAACGCCCGCGCTGGAACGTGACCGGAGGCTGATCATGGTGAGCGCGACCGGGAAGGCGCAGTTCGCGATCCCCAGCAGGACCGCCCAGAGCCAGGCACCGGCAGCCGGAGCGAACCACAGCCCCGCATATCCCGTGAGCCCGCACAGGCCGAGCGCCATGACGAGCGGGCCCTGATGCCGCATTCTGGTCGCCATCCGCGGCACCACGAAGGCGAGCGGCACACCCATGCCCATGGTGACGGCGAGCATCAGACCGGCCGAGGATGCCGGGACTCCGGCATCCCGGAAGATCTGCGGCAGCCAGCCGAGGATGATGTAGGCGGCCGACGCCTGGAGGCCGAAGAAGCCTCCGAGCGCCCAGGCGGTGGGCGAGGTTCCGATACGTATGCGACCGGATGCCGGGGCCGCGGGAGTAGCCGGCGGGGCCGCGTCTTCGGTGCCGCCGTCCTGATCGGGTTCGCCCTCCCCCGCCGCTCGCGGCGCGGGACGACGGCTGTCCGGGTCCTTCAGCACAGCCGCCCAGGGCACGATCGCGAGGACCCCGACCAGAGCCCAGGAACCCAGCCCGGCACGCCAACTGCCGCCCATGGCCCCGGTCATGGGCACGGTGACGGCCGCCGCACACGCCGTACCGAGCGCGAGTCCCATCGAGTAGAGGCCGGTCATCGAACCGATACGGTCCGGGAACCAGCGTTTGACGACGACCGGCATGAGGACGTTGCTCACGGCGATACCGGCCAGAGCGAGTGCGCTCGCCGCGAGAAAGGCGGCCGTGCCGCCTGCGAAGGGCCGCAGCGCCAGTCCGGCGGTGATCGCCACCATGCCGGCGAGCACCACGGGGGCGGGCCCACGGCGGCGCGCGAGCCGTGGCGCCAGGCTCCCGAACACGGCGAAGCACAGCGCGGGTACGGAGGTCAGCAGTCCGGCGACGGCTCCGCTCATGCCGAGGTCGTCCCGTACCTCTTTCAGCAGCGGGCCGAGCGCGGAGATGGCGGGGCGGAGATTGAGGGCAGCGAGGACGAGGCCTGCGATGAGGAGACGTACGACCCAGCGCGGGGCGACAGCGGGCGCGGCAGGGCCACCGGGGGCGCCCTTACCGGAGTGCGCCGCATGCGTCCCGGATATCGCAGTCGGGTCGTTGCGCTTCAGGCCGTCTTCCGTCATGGGCATGGGTCCATCATAGAATCATGGGATGAATGCACGCTAACGCGTTTCCTCCGCTCCAGAGAAGCCGCCGGGAAGAACCGGCAGCCCCGCCACCGGGAGAGAGATGACCCTGCCCTCGCCGCAACGCTCCGCCCTCGCCGACCAGGTGATCTCCGCGCTGCGCGGTCAGATCACGTCGGGTGAGTGGCCTGTCGGCTCCCGCATTCCCACAGAGCCGGAACTGGTGGATCAGCTGGGGGTCGCGCGTAACACCGTCCGTGAAGCGGTACGCGCGCTCGCTCACAACGGTCTGCTCGACATCCGGCAGGGATCCGGTACCTACGTCGTCGCGACGAGCGAGCTTGCCGGGGTGATGCACCGCCGCTTCGCCGACGCCGATCCGCAGCATGTGGCCGAGATGCGCGCCGCGTTGGAGACCTCCGGCGCGCGGCTGGCCGCACTGCGGCGTACGAAAGGCGAGCTGGGGCAGCTCGACGTACTGCTGGAGCGGCGCGAGGCGGCCTGGGCGTCAGGTGAGGTGGAACGGTTCGTGGAAGCGGACGCCAGTCTTCATCTGGGCGTCGTCGCGGCCTCTCACAACGAGGTGCTGACTGCCGTCTACGCCGACCTCGGCGAGGTGATGCGCGACTTCCTCCGCGTCGACGTGGGTGAGGAGCTGCTCCCGGAGAACCACATGGATCACGCGCGGCTGATCGAGGCGATCCATTCCGGCGACCCGGAGGCGGCAGCGCGGGAGGCTGCCTCACACACGCAGGAGTGGGCCTGGGGGGTACGGACGGCTACCCGCCGCTGAACCCTTGCACGCACAGTGGCCCCGGCAGTGCCGGGGCCACAGCTACGCGCGTGCGCTCACCGCTCGGGTGTCTCTCAGGCGCCCATCATGTGCACGCCGCCGTCGACGTGCACGATCTCTCCGGTGGTCTTCGGGAAGAAGTCCGACAACAGGCCGACCACACCACGGCCGGCAGGGTCCGGGTCGCTCAACTCCCAGCCGATCGGGGCACGGTGGTTCCAGACGTCGGCCAACTCCTCGAAGCCGGGAATGGACTTGGCGGCCATGGACTTGACCGGGCCCGCCGAGATCAGGTTGCAGCGCACGTTCCGCGCGCCCAGATCACGTGCGAGGTAGCGGCTGGTCGATTCGAGAGCCGCCTTGGCCACGCCCATCCAGTCGTACTTCGGCCAGGCCATCTGTGCGTCGAAGGTGAGGCCCACGATCGAACCGCCGCGCGGCATCAGCGGAAGGCAGGCCGTGGTCAGGGACTTGAGCGAGTACGCCGAGACCTGGACGGCCGTGCCGACGTCCTCCCAGCTCGCTTCGAGGAAGTTGAAGGCTCCCTGCGGACCGAAGGCGATGGAGTGGACGATGCCGTCGAGCCCGGCTTCGTCGCCCAGGTGTTCGCTGATCTTGCCTGCGAGGGAGTCGAGGTGCTCCTGGTTCGTCACGTCCAGCTCGATGACGGGAGCTTCCTTCGGGAGCCGCTTGGCGATCCGCTGAACCAGGGACAGACGGCCGAATCCGGTGAGTACGACCTCTGCGCCCTCCTCCTGCGCGATCTTCGCAGCGTGGAAGGCGATCGACCCCTCGGTGAGGACGCCGGTGACGAGAATGCGCTTGCCGGCGAGGATTCCGCTCATCTTCAGTGCCCCATGCCCAATCCGCCGTCGACAGGAATGACGGCTCCAGTGATGTACGCGGCTTCGTCGGAGGCGAGGAAGCGGACGGAGGCGGCGACCTCCTCGGGCTGGGCGTAACGGCCCAGCGGTACCTGCTCGACGATGTTCGCGCGCTGCTCGTCGGTGAGTGCCTTCGTCATGTCGGTGTCGACGAAACCCGGCGCGATCACATTGCAGGTGATGTTACGTGAGCCCAGTTCACGGGCGAGCGAGCGGGCGAAGCCGACCAGACCGGCCTTGGAGGCCGCGTAGTTGGACTGGCCGGCCGAGCCGAGCAGTCCGACGACGGAGGAGATCAGCACGATCCGGCCGGTGCGCGCCCGCAGCATCCGCTTGGTCGCACGCTTCACGACCCGGAAGGTTCCGGTGAGGTTGGTCTCCAGCACCGCGCTGAAGTCCTCTTCGGACATCCGCAGGAGCAACTGGTCGCGGGTCACACCGGCGTTGGCGACGAGCACCTCGACGGGGCCCTGCTTCTCCTCGATCTCCTTGTAGGCCCTCTCCACCTGCTCGGGGTCGGTGATGTCGCACCGGACCGCCAGACAGCCGCTCTTCATCAGGGACTCGGGCGGCTCCCCCGAACGGTAGGTGACGGCGACCTGGTCCCCCGCGTCGGCGAAGGCCTGGGCGATGGCAAGGCCGATGCCGCGGTTGCCTCCGGTGACGAGTACCGAGCGGCTCAAAGTAGGACCACCCCTTCTGCGGTCTCCGCTCTTCTCGCGTGCGGCTGACGTACGGGAGAAGAATGCGGGCGATGTCTGTCCGTACGAAAACTATCCGGCCGGTGCCCCATTCAGGGAATCGGGCACTGACAGGGGGTCTTGCGAGGTCCTGTGGGATTCCTACAGACAGCGCGGACCGGCCGACGGGCGGCGGGCCTGCCGGTGCCGGCGCACGAATAGACTCTGCGGGCGACCGATTCCACTCCGATCTCCAGGACAGAACGTGACACGCCTCGGCGACTCCGTACAGCGCGCCAGCCAGCTGCTGGCGCAGGACCTCTCCTCCGACGAGACCGTCGAGCAGCTGCTCGCGGAGACCGGGTCGCGGCGGTATATGGATCTGAGCGACCTTCCGGCGAAGGAGCAGGCCGCACTGATCGGCGCGCGCGCTGCCGAGGTGCTGCCGTCGGTGGAGAAGCTCGCCGAGGAGATCGAAGCGAAGGCGGCCGGCGGGAAGGGCCTGCACGTCAAGCTCGGTATCGACCCCACCGCGGCGGACGTGCACCTGGGCCACGCCGTTCAGATGATCGTCCTCAGCCGCTTCCAGCGGATGGGGCACGACGTGACGCTGATCATCGGCGACTTCACCGCCAAGATCGGCGACCCCTCCGGACGCACGGCGGAACGCCCCGCCCTCACGGACGAGGACATCGCGAAGAACCTGGCGGGCTACCAGGACCAGGTCCGGCCGTTCTTCGACTTCGAGAAGGTGAGCTTCCGGCACAACAGCGACTGGCTCGGCAGGATCGGCTTCGCGCAGCTGATCTCCCTGCTCGCCCAGGCCGCCGTCGTCACCGGGCTGACCGTCGAGCGCGAGCTGCTCAAATTGAGGTGGGAAGACGTCAATTT
>DATMEI010000350.1:0-8167 GCA_035556995.1 Streptomyces sp. | reverse complement strand
GCCCTCACCGGGGCCGGCTCCGGCACCC
Source organism: Streptomyces sp. (assembly GCA_035556995.1). Lineage (GTDB taxonomy): Bacteria > Actinomycetota > Actinomycetes > Streptomycetales > Streptomycetaceae > Streptomyces. The sequence continues at coordinate 8,139 of DATMEI010000350.1, read as the reverse complement.
ACGGGAGCGCCGCCGCCCGGCAGTTCGGGACGGGCCTCGGCTCCGCCGACCGGACGCGCCTGGCCCAGCTTCGAGGCGCCGGGGCCGCTCGGGCCGCGCTGCAGGGCCGCAGCGAGACCGCTGCCCTTCGGCGCGGCCGCGCCGTTGCCCGCCGACTTGGCCTTGCCGGGCTGCGGCGGCTGTGCGCCGCCCTGCGCCACGTCGACGGGGAGCATGACCAGTGCGGTCGTGCCGCCGGAGTCGGACGGGCGCAGCTGGATGCGGATGCCGTGCCGCAGGGAGAGGCGGCCGACCACGAACAGACCCATGCGGCGGGAGACCGAGACGTCGACCGTCGGCGGGCTGGCCAGCCGCTCGTTGATCGCGGAGAGGTCCTCCGGGGAGAGGCCGATGCCGGTGTCGTGGATCTCCACCAGGACTCGGCCGTCGGGCAGGGCGTGGCCGGTGACCTTGACCTTCGTCTGCGGCGAGGAGAACGACGTCGCGTTCTCCAGCAGCTCGGCCAGCAGGTGCACGAGGTCGTTGACGACGCGGCCGGCGACCTCCGTGGCGGGCACGGAGTTCAGCTCGATGCGCTCGTACTGCTCCACCTCGGAGGCCGCGGCGCGCAGCACGTCGACGAGGGGGACGGGCCTGGTCCAGCGACGGCCCGGCTCCTCGCCCGCGAGGACGAGGAGGTTCTCGCCGTTACGGCGCATACGGGTCGCCAGGTGGTCCAGCTTGAAGAGCGAGGACAGCTGGTCCGGGTCGGCCTCGCGGGACTCCAGTTCGGAGATGAGCGAGAGCTGACGCTGGATGAGGCCCTGGCTGCGGCGCGAGAGGTTGGTGAACATCGCGTTGACGTTGCCCCGGAGCAGTGCCTGCTCGCCCGCCAGCCGGACGGCCTCACGGTGGACGTCGTCGAACGCGGAGGCCACACGGCCGATTTCGTCCCGGCTGTGCACACCGACGGACTCGACGGAGGTGTCGACGTCCTGCGGCTCGGCCTCGGACATCTGCTTGACCAGCTCGGGCAGCCGCTTGCGGGCGACATCCTGGGCGGTGTCCTGCAGCCTGCGCAGCGAGCGGACCATGGAGCGGGCCACGACGAAGGCGCCGACGAGCGAGATGCCCAGGACGAGCAGGATGATCGCGCCGTTGAGGAAGGCCTGCGCCTGCGCGTCGGAACGCAACTCGCGAGCCTGCTGCTCCATTTGGGAAAGAAGCGCAGACTCGATCTTGGCCATCTCGTCGATCTTGGAGCGGTCCTGGTCGTACCAGTCCGGGTACGAGCGGGTCTCGCTCTTGATGCCGTCGGGGTTGTTCAGCACGCGGTCGCGGTACTTGTCCGCCAGCGTGATGTTGACGACGCCGCCGTCGAGGGGCTTCGTCAGCTCGACGGCACGCTCCTCGCCGTAGATCTGGTTGAAGCTGCCCAGAGACGCGCCCTCACTCTCGCTGGCGGTCTTGCCGTACAGCCGGTCGCTCTCGGAAAGTTCGGGACCGCCCTTGCGGGCGAGGCCGGCGGAGATGATCGCCCGCTGGATCGAGGCGTACTCCTTGGCGGTGGAGAACGACGACAGCGCACGCGTGCTCTGGATCATCTCGGAGTTGTTGGTCGCCTGCGCCATGTCCTGGGACAGGGAAAGCAGCGACTCGATCAACTGGTTGTAGCTGTTGACCGTCTGGGAGACCGACGAGGGGTTCTCGTACGCACGCTCGCGGATGTCCTTGATCGCCGTCAGCTGGCGGGTGATGTCGAGAACTGTGGACTGGACGCCCGACATCACCTTGTCGCTGCCGTCGATGTCGGCGGTCGCTTCCTTGAACGCCTGGAACGACTGGTCCGTCTTCTGGCGGGGGCCGACGACGGTGTCGTCCTTGGCGTCCCCGGTGTTGATCAACGGACCGGCCGAACGGTCGCGTTCCTCCTGGAGGGCCGACGCCAGCTCGGTCGCCTGCTCCGTCATCTCCGTGAGCAGCTTCATGTTGTCGAGCTGGTCGACGTTGCCCAGAGAGTCCTGAATTCGCAGGGCTCCCAGGGTTGTCGCCGCGACAACGGGAAGCGCCAGAAGCGAGACGAGGCGGGTGCTGATGCGCCAATTTCGCAGCGCGACACGGGAGCCCGGCCCCGGCGGCTTTCTCAGTCGCTCGGGGGCGCCTCCTTCGCCGCTCGAACCGCTACCCGAACGGTTCTTCGCCGCGCCGTCGTCATCGTGCACGGCGGCCGTGGGGCCGCTCTGCTGCGCGCGCTGGGGTGAGGAGCCGCGGTCGGTCGTTCCGCGCGGCTCCGGGTCCCCCGCAGCGCTGCCATCCCTCTTGAAACGTCCCTGCACTAGCGTCGCAACCTCTGGACCAGGCGCCCCTCCGCTTGGGACGGCGGGACGGTAGCGAGTCGTGGGGGTCCCAAGGCCCCCCTGGCGGTCGTGAGTGACCGGCGCGCGTCCCCTGACCGCCGCGCGGCGCTGCTCTGCGCCCCTGCGCGCCGGTTGTTTCTCGCGGCGGTCCGTGGAATTCCAGCACAGTGGCGGATCTCCAACAAGGCCTGTGGAAAACCCGGGTGAGTATGTGACGCTGTGCCCGCTTTCCGTGACGGGACGTGGAGCGCACTTTCCATGATTCCGGACTTTTCCACTGGACTTCGTGGATCTCGCACCCGCCGGCGGCTCGATGAGCGGGACACCTAACTCCGCTTCTGGCCCCGATGTCCGCTTCGCCAGTCGGCGGCACCGGTCCGGTAAATCCCTTTTGCCCCTTGTCCGGTGAGGAAACTCACACGCTCCGCGTTGCCTGCGTCACGTACCGCAGATGAATCGTAGATCTAAGCTCTTTACAGAATGCGTTGAAACGACAAGTCAATGAAAATGAGAGGTACGGTCGAGCGTGAAGACCACCCTTATCATGCGCAATACAGCCAACCCGAGCCGCACCACCCTGGAACACCTCCAGGACGCGGACGAGTTGACGGCGGAAGCCGTCATCGCGGAGGCGGAAGGCCTCGGCGACGACGAGGAGCTTCCCTCGCAGACGGCGAATCCCCAACGCACGGTGCTGGAGGACGCCCCAGTCGGCTGAACCCGCCGGCATGCGAACACCGAGACGCCCCCCGTGAGTTCACCGGGGGGCGTTCCGTTCGTTCTGGTGCGGGCGGGGCCGTAGAGCTCAACTCGCCGTCACCGCAGGGTTCTCAGCCCGTCTCCATGCCGTTCTCTGGCCTTCTCGGGCCGTTTCTCAGCCCTGCCAGCTGTGCGGAGCCCGGAAGCCGCGGGCGCGCTCCAGGCGCCGCCAGCCGGCCTTGCTCCTGCCGGCGTCGCGGGCGGCCGGGATCTCCGCGTGCCGCGCGGATGCGGCGGCACGGGCGAGCAGCAGTGCCGTGACGGCGGCCAGTTCCTCGTCGTTCGCCTGGCCCTTCTCGACCCGTACGAGACGGGTGTCGATGACGTCGGCGGTGCCGGTGACGTCGGTGGCGTCAGTGGTCTTCATCGGAAGTCGTTTCCCTTACTGCGGGGGGTTGCCGTGCTTGCGGGAGGGCAGGTCTGCGTGCTTGCTGCGGAGCATCTGCAGGGAGCGGATGAGCACTTCCCGTGTCTCCGCGGGGTCGATCACGTCGTCGACCAGGCCGCGTTCGGCGGCGTAGTACGGGTGCATCAGCTCGGCCTTGTACTCCTTGACCATCCGAGCCCGCATCGCCTCCGGGTCGTCCGCGCCGTTGATCTCCCGGCGGAAGATCACATTCGCCGCGCCTTCCGCGCCCATGACCGCGATCTCGTTCGTCGGCCAGGCGAAGGTCAGGTCGGCGCCGATGGACTGCGAGTCCATGACGATGTACGCGCCGCCGAAGGCCTTGCGCAGCACCACCGAGATCCGCGGCACCGTCGCGTTGCAGTACGCGTACAGCAACTTGGCGCCGTGCCGGATGATCCCGCCGTGCTCCTGGTCGACTCCCGGCAGAAAGCCCGGAACGTCCAGCAGCGTGAGGAGGGGGATGTTGAAGGCGTCACACATCTGCACGAAGCGGGCGCCCTTCTCGGACGCCTCGATGTCCAGCACCCCGGCCAGGGACTGCGGCTGGTTGGCGATGACGCCCACCACCTGACCGTCCATCCTGGCCAGACACACGATGAGGTTGGTCGCCCAACGCTCGTGGATCTCCAGCAGATCGCCGTCGTCGACGAGCTCCTCGATCACCTTTCGCATGTCGTACGGGCGGTTGCCGTCGGCGGGAACCAGGTCCAGCAGGGTCTCGCCCCGCCGGTCCACCGGGTCGTGGCTCTCCTCGGCCGGAGGGTTCTCCCGGTTGTTGCTCGGCAGCATCGACAGCAGGTAGCGCACCTCTTCCAGGCACGACTGCTCGTCGTCGTAGGCGAAGTGCGCCACCCCGGAGGTCGCGGCGTGCACGTCCGCACCGCCCAGTCCGTTCTGCGACACCTGCGCTCCGGTCACCGCCTGCACCACGTCGGGGCCGGTGATGAACATCTGCGAGGTGTCACGGACCATGAACACGAAGTCCGTAAGGGCCGGGGAGTATGCGGCACCGCCCGCGCACGGGCCGAGCATCACCGAGATCTGCGGGATCACTCCCGAGGCCCTGGTGTTGCGCTGGAAGATCCCGCCGTAACCGGCCAGCGCCGAGACGCCCTCCTGGATACGCGCCCCCGCACCGTCGTTCAGCGAGATCAGCGGTGCACCCGCCGAGATCGCCATATCCATGATCTTGTGGATCTTCGTGGCGTGCGCCTCCCCCAGCGCACCGCCGAAGATGCGGAAGTCGTGCGCGTAGACGAACACCGTCCGCCCGTGCACGAGCCCCCAGCCGGTGACCACACCGTCGGTGTAGGGCTTCTTCTCCTCCAGGCCGAAGCCGGTGGCGCGGTGCCGCCGCAGCGGCTCCACCTCACGGAAGGTCCCCGCGTCCAGGAGGAGTTCGATCCGCTCGCGGACGGTCAGCTTCCCCTTCGCGTGCTGAGCCTCGGTCGCTCGCTCACTCGGGCCCTGCAGGGCACGCTGCCGCAAGGCATGCAGCTCCGCCACACGTCCACGGGCGTCCTGCGCCTGTGGCCCGGCGGGGTCCTGTCCCTCCGCGGGCTCCGTGGCTTGCTGCGACGGCTGGGCTCGATCGGTCATGTATAGACCCTACGAAACTGCGGGCCGTTTCTTCCTCGTCAGATTCAGACAGTGTCCAGGCCCGAATCATGGTCGCGCTGGACAGAACGGCGCCCCAGCACCACTGCCACGCAGGGAAGTCTCTCACCCAGCACGCCAGTGGCTGTGGGGTTCCCACAGCCACTGGTCAGCGGCTTGTCAGTGTCCTGTCAGACGGTCTCAAGGGATTGTGCATTCCCTTCAGTCGCAGCTCAGCGCAGCAGCACCTTGCAGCTCAGGGTCGCGCCGCCCGTTCCGGGAGTCACCCGCAGACGCAGTTCGTCACGGGCTCCGTCACGCCTTCCGTCACGCATTCCGCCCTGCGTTCCGGGTGACCTGACTCACGAGGAAGCGGGCGTCGGCGCTCAACTCCCTTGCGGGGCAGGGCTGGAGGGCGGAGCCTTCATGACATACGGGTGCACGTGCGCGCCCGTACCGTACGTACAGGAGTCGCCAGAGATGACCGAGACGCCCGGGGCACCACACCGACTGGACCCCGGCGGGGCCTGCCAGCACGCCGCCAACAAGCGGCTGCGCGCGCGGGGCCCCGCGGTGCCCGTGCTGCTGCCGGGCGAGGTCGAAGCGGTGGCCGTCACAGGTCACGAAGAGCTGAAGGAGTTCCTGGCGCACCCCCAAGTCGCCAAGAACGCCTGCCACTTCGCCGCGTTACAGGAGGGCCGCCTGCCGGAGGGCTGGCCGCTGACGGCCATCGCGACCGTCGAGGGCATGACGACCGCAGACGGAGCCGACCACCGGCGGCTTCGCGGGCCGCTCAGCAAGGCGTTCACCCCACGCCGCGTCGAGAACCTGCGTCCACGCGTGGAGAAACTGACCACCGAGCTGCTGGACCGGCTTCCCGATGCCGTCGGCGACGACGGCACGGTCGACCTGCGGCAGCACTTCGCCTATCCGCTGCCCATGAGCGTCATCTGCGAACTCCTCGGCGTCGACCCCGAGCTGCACGACAGACTCCACGAACTCTCCCGCGTGCTCGTCAGTACGACCCCCGACCCGCAGCAAGTGCTGTCAGCCAACCGCGAGATCGCCGAGGTGCTCGCGCACGTCGCCGCGACGCGCCGCGCCACCCCGGGAGACGACCTCACCAGCGCACTCATCGCCGCACGCGAGGAGGACGACGACCGGCTGAGCGAAGCAGAACTGACCGGCACGCTGCTGCTGATGATCGTCGCCGGGCACGGCACGACCCTGAACCTGATCACCAATGCGGTACGCGCCCTGTGCGCGCACCGCGGCCAGCTGGAGATGGTCCGCTCGGGATCGGTCGGCTGGGAGGCGGTCGTCGAGGAGACACTGCGCTACGACAGTCCCGTCAGCTTCTTCCCGTTCCGCTACCCCACCGCCGACGTGAGCGTCGGCAACACCGTCATCCCGCAGGGGACTCCGGTACTCGCCGGATACACGGCCGCCGGGCGCGACCCCCGTACGTACGGACCCGACGCCGACCGCTTCGACATCACACGGGAGCAGGGCCGCCATCTCTCCTTCGGCCACGGTCCGCACTTCTGCATCGGCGCACCGCTGGCCAGGCTGGAGGCGGCCGTCGCGCTCCGTGCGCTCTTCGGCCGCCATCCGGACCTGGATCTCGCCGTGCCCGACGAGGAGTTGCCGCCGCACCCGAGCTTCGTGGGCAACAGCAAGAGCGTCCTGCCGGTGCGGCTTGAGGGCTGAAGTGCCCTGCCCGGAGGCTGAAGTGCCCTGCCCGGAGGCTGAACTGCCGGTTCCCGCTTGGCGGTTCCTCTACTCGTGGGGCTCCACACCGGCCCGGAGCAGGCCGTACGTGTAGGCGTCGTCCAGTGCCTGCCAGGAAGCCGCGATGATGTTGCCCGCGACACCGACCGTCGACCACTCCGCGCCGCCGTCGCTCATGGACACCAGCACACGGGTAGTGGAGTCGGTGCCGTGCGCGCCCTCCAGGATGCGGACCTTGTAGTCGACCAGGGAGAGCCTGGCCAGCTGCGGATGCAGCCGCTCCAGTCCGCTGCGCAGCGCACGGTCCAGCGCGTTGACCGGCCCGTTGCCCTCGCCGGTGGTGATGATCCGCTCGCCCTTGGCCCAGAGCTTGACCGTGGCCTCGTTGGCCTGGGCGCCGTCCGGACGCTGTTCGACGATGGTGCGCCAGGACTCCAGCCGGAAGAAGCGCCGGGGGCGTCCGTGCACCTCGTCGCGGAGCAGCAGTTCGAACGAGGCGTCGGCGGCCTCGTACGTGTAGCCCTGCAGCTCCTGCTCCTTGACCCGCTCCACGATGCGGCCGACCAGGTCGCGGTCGCCCTCCAGGTCGTAGCCGAGTTCCTTGCCCTTCAGCTCGATCGAGGCACGGCCCGCCATGTCGGAGACGAGCATCCGCATGGTGTTGCCGACGCGTTCCGGGTCGATGTGCTGGTACAGATCCGGATCCACCTTGATCGCGGACGCGTGCAGCCCCGCCTTGTGCGCGAAGGCGGAGGTGCCGACATAGGGCTGGTGGGTGGAGGGGGCGAGGTTGACCACCTCGGCGATCGCGTGGGAGATGCGCGTCATCTCCTCCAGCGCGCCCGCGGGCAGCACCTGCTTGCCGTACTTGAGCTGGAGCGCGGCGGTCACGGGGAAGAGGTTCGCGTTGCCCACGCGCTCCCCGTAGCCGTTGGCGGTGCACTGGACGTGGGTGGCGCCGGCGTCCACGGCGGCCAGGGTGTTGGCGACGGCGCAGCCGGTGTCGTCCTGGGTGTGGATGCCCACACGGGCACCGGTGTCGGCGAGGACGGTGCGGACGACGGCGTGGATCTGGGCGGGCAGCATCCCGCCGTTGGTGTCGCAGAGCACCACCACGTCGGCACCCGCCTCGTGGGCGGCAGTGACGACCTGCTTCGCATAGCGGGCGTCGGCGTGGTAGCCGTCGAAGAAGTGCTCGCAGTCGACGAAGACGCGGCGGCCCTGCTCACGCAGGTACGTCACGGAGTCGCGGACCATCTCCAGGTTCTCTTCGAGCGTGGTGCGCAGAGCCAGCTCCACGTGCCGGTC
>DATMEI010000349.1:0-13745 GCA_035556995.1 Streptomyces sp. | reverse complement strand
CCAGCTGGGCCCGCGACTGGCCTTCGGCGCCGCTGCACCAACTGCCGGGGTACCGCGTGTATGTGGCCCCCCAGTCCGGCGACGGCAGGGCTGCGGGACAGAGCTGACTCCGCCCGCGCACACCGTCCCTCGCCGGGCGTGCGCAGGTCCGTGGCGGTTTGGCACACGCCAGCCGAGGCACTCAGCGTCTGTGTGGCTGCTGAGACCGCCCGGGGTCTACGCCCCGCAGGGCGATACGGAACTACTGCTCGAGGCGCTCCGGCGCACGGGCGTACCCCGTGGGGCCCGCATGCTGGACATCTGCACCGGCACCGGTGTGGTCGCTCTCGCGGGGGCCCGGCGAGGTGCCGCCGAGGTGCACGCCGTGGACTTGTCCGCACGGGCGGCCCTTGCTGCCCGCTGGAACGCGCGCATGCGGGGGCTGCCGATCAGGGTCCACCGTGGTGACTTCCTCGAGCGCCCCACAGGCCTCTTCGACGTGGTGACCGCGAATCCGCCCTACGTCCCCTGCCCGGCACCGGCCCGTCCGATGACGCCACGCAGAGCGCGGGCGTGGAACGCAGGCCAGGACGGACGGCAGTGCCTCGACCGGCTGTGCCGGGCGGCACCGCAGCTGCTCGCTCCCGGCGGTGTACTGCTGATCGTGCACTCCGTGCTGAGCGGGCCGCACCGCACGGTGGCTCAACTGCGTGAAACGGGACTGAAGGCGACCGTGACGCTGCGCAGCCGGAAACCGTTCGGGCCTGTACTGCGCAGCCAGGCCGCATGGCTGGAGGAGCGAGGACTGATCGCTCCCGGACAACGGGAAGAGGAGCTGGTGATCGTACGTGCCGACCTCGTACCCCCCGGAGGGTGAGCCCGGGCCTTCGCCTGAGCCCCAGCGCCCTCAGCCGCCCGCGGAACCTCCCGCCGAGCGCCCAGCCCGGCGCGTGATGATCGACCCCGAAGGTCCCGTCCTGGTCGAGGGCCCTGTCGAAGTGGACCTGGGCGATGGCCGTACGGTCACCTCGGACCGCTTCATGGTGGCCTTGTGCGCCTGCCGTCGCAGCCGCGACTTTCCGTGGTGCGACACCAGCCACCGGCGGCATTCGCGGTCCGGGCAGGGCCAGCCCCCGGATTCACAAGGGCAGCGGCCTGCGCAGTGAGGTGCGGTCCTCGTCCCAGGCCCGGTCGATGTGCCGGCCGAGATCGTCCTCCAGCAGACCGGTCGCCTGGATGCCCAGGACGATGTCCGCTGCGAGCTCCGGGTCGCTCTCGAGCAGTCCGCCGACGACGTCGCGTCGCATCACTTGTTCGTGTACGGCGTCGGCCTCGATGTGCTCGCTGTAGAAGAAGGCACAGTCGGGATGCGCACCCATCCTGCGCATGGCGCGCACCATCCGCCGCGCGCTGGGCGCGCTGGTCGTCTCCGCAGTGGCGAAGTGACCGACGAGGGCACCGCGCAGTCCGCGGTGCAGACCGAACAGGGACATCATGTTGACCACGGCGATCGCGGGGGCGGGCACGTCGTCCAGGTAGTGCAGATATCCCGGGTCCAGTTCAGCGCCGGCGAGCAGATCGGCGAAGAGACGGGCGTGCACGCGCTCCTCACGGCCCGCCCCGAACTCGTCGTATTCGACGGCGACCAGGGACGCCTTCGCGCGGCCGTGCAGACGCGGTATGACCCAGGCGTGCGGGTCCGCCTCCTTGTGGTGGTAGACGGAACGGTGCACCAGGAACTCCCGCATCTGCCACCACTCCCCCTGCTCGGCCAGACGACGGGAGAGCCCGGCGCCGCCCGCCGGCTCCACCAGGAGGGCGTCCAGCTCCGCCGTGACGGCGTCACCGCCCGCAGTGCGGTCGCGCAGCCCTTCCAGGAAGAGCTGCTCCATCTGCCCGCGCAGCCGCAGCAGTCCGGGGTCCCATTCCCATTCGGCGGCCACACCGCGCAGGCCCCGGTAGTGCAGCTCGTAGCACAGGTGCAGCGCCAGCTGCAGGTCCTCACCGAAGGGGTCGCCGCCCGGAACGTAAGGCCAGCGGCACGCCACGGTTCCCGGTGGGAGCCGAAGGGCATCGAGCACCGCGTGGGAGAGGATTCCGCGCGGCCGCGGGAGCGGCGCTGCGCCGTACTCGGTCACCTCGGGTGGTGATACGGCCGCGCCGGTCACGCAGTGCTCCAAGGCACGCTTTTCCCGGGGGCGGCGCAGGCGGACCGCGAGGCGGCTCGGCTGTCGTAGGGCGCAAGGCCGGCGGGTGCCCGTACGGTCTCACGGGCGAGCCGGCCGACGACGGCGAGAGGACCGCCGGCTGCGGCGGCACGCTGCCGTTCCGCTCCCGTGCCGCGCTCCACGACGTCGCCCAGCAGGCGATGCACGGACTGCAGATCGCCGGTCTCCTCCAGCGCCGGTGAGACGTGCGCGAGCAGTTCGTGCACCAGAGTCAGCGCGGGCACCCTGCATTCCAGCTGCGGGTGTACGCCCGGGCCGCGCAGCCCGTGGCGGGACGCTGACCAGACAGCCGCAGCAGCGACCTGGTCGGCTACGGGCTCGGCTTCCCGGCCCTCCTCCAGCGCCGTCAGGGCTGTGCGTACCAGACCCCGCGAGAGCGCCGCCTGGAGGACGGCCTCCTCGACGGTCGTGGCAGCGTCCGCCGCACGCATCTCGACGGTGGGGAAGCACGCGGAAGGCCGCGCAAGCCAGAAGCTCTGCCGGACGTCGGCGAGGGTCCCGCAGTCGACGAGGCGCTCCAGCTGCGCGTCGTACGCGGCGAGCGACGGCTGGTGCGGAGGCACGCCGGAACCGGGGAAGCGCGACTGCAGCACCATTCGCCAGCTGCCGTACCCGGTGTCGCGGGTCCGGTGGAAGGGCGAGTTCGCCGACAGGGCCAGCAGCGACGGCAGCCAGGGACGCAGATGGTTGACCACCGCCACGGCCGTCTCACGGTCGGGGACGCCCACGTGCACGTGGCAGCCGCACGCCTCGTAGTCGGCGACGACGCCCGCGTATATGCCTGCGATCTGCTCGTAGCGCGCTCCGGCGCTCAGCGATCCGTAAGGGCCCGCCAGCACGGGCGTACCCGTGGACAGCAGCAGCAGACCCGTGCGCTGCGCCGCAGACGCCAGCTTCTGCCGGCCCGCGCTCAGCTGCCGCGCCAGTTCCTCCAGCCCGGTGCAGATGCCCGAGGTCACCTCGACCTGGCTGGCGAGCAGCTCCTGCTTGAGCTGCGTGCCGCCCGGCAGAGACGTCTCGGTCTGCGCCTCGCGCAGGATGTCCGCCGCACGGGCCACGGGCGTGCCCGCTGTCTCGTCGACGAGCAGGAACTCCTCCTCGACGCCCATGGTGACCGCCGTCTGCCCCGGCACTGCCGGGGCAGTACCGGCTACGGCCGTGGGGGCTGCATCAGCCATCGGACCCTCCTGACGTGCGGCGGCGGGATGGGAGACGGCGGACAGGGGGCGGCGGCCGAAAACGAGGTGCCCCCGCCCGCCCTCTGTAAACGGCGGGCCGCGCCCCTCAGGACAGACGGGCTGACTGCCGGTCCTAGATGTGGTCGCGCGGTACGCGCTCGTTCCAGGTGCGGGAGAAGACCCTCCGGTCCCCCTCGTAACCGTCCAGCGTCGCGTTCAGCACGAACTCGGTCTCGGTGGAGCGCAGCACGGTGCGGGTCTCCGTCCGTACGTTCCACTCGTCACGCGCGAACGACATCGTCCACGCGGACTCTCCGCTCACGGACTCGAAGTCGTCGGCCACGGAGGCGTAGCGCTCGTAGGTGCAGCGGCCCACGTCCAGGTCGATGTCCTCGAAGTGCAGCGTCCCCCTGTCCTTGACGATCTCCAGGGCCGAGTTGTAGTCGACGAGATCTCGCCTCACCTCCCAGCGGGATTCCACTGGCGTGACCTGATCGGTCTCGATCGGCGGGGTGCCCTCGGGCTCCTCGAACGGCCGACCATGGAACTCACCCGCCTCGGAGGCCGGGCGCACGGGCAGCGTCAGGGTGCTGGCACCGGCGTGGACACTCAGCAGTACGGGCTTGGGCGGCGGCCAGGCCAGCGGCCAGTACGAAGTGGAGAGGGACAGACGGATGCGGTGCCCCGGCGGGAACGCCTGCCCCACACCGTTGAGATGCACCGTCGCCTGGTACCGCCGGCCCGGTTCGAGCGCCTCCGGTTCCTCGGTGCCGTCCCGCCGGGTGAGGTTGAGCATGCCGTAGGTGACTCGGGTCGTCGCTCCGGACGGCGCGACATCGGACAGCCGGGCAGCGACCATCGCGACCGGCTCGTTCACCGAGAACTCCAGATGCACGGCCGGAGAGCCGAGAATCTCCACCCGTTCGGTGAGGATCTCGGTGTCGAAGACCAGCGACCCTCCGTCCTCTTCACGCTGGTCGTAGGGCAGGTCCGGCGGCGCGTTGTACGACGCCCACTTCCCGGCGAACTGGCCGACGGACAGCGGCGACTGCACCGTCAGCTCCTCGTCCGTCCGGAGGCTTTCGCCCCGCTCGCCGATGCGGTGCCTGCTCAGGGGGTACGCCACCTGCTCGATGTCGGGCGACGGCCAGGACTGCTCGCCCACCCAGCGGCCCGGCCGCTCCTCGTAGGAGGTGGAAGGGGGCACGCTCTCCTGCATCCAGGTGCGCAGCATGGGGCCGTCCATCGCCCCGTTGTCGGCGTCCTTGAGCCAGTGGTCCCACCAGCGCACGACCTCCTGCAGGTAGCCGATGGCCGGGCCGGGCTCCCCGAGGTGCGGGAACTTGTGCGACCACGGTCCGATCAGGCCCCTGCGGGGAACGTCGAGATTCGCCAGCAGCCGCGTCACCGCGTTCGAGTAGCCGTCCGCCCAGCCGCTGGAGGCGAGTACGGGGCACTGCACACTCTGGTAGTCCTCGCAGACCGACGCGTGCCGCCAGTAGGCGTCCCGGCGCTGGTGGCGGAGCCATTCCAGCGCCCACGGCCGGGTGTTCTCCAGACGCTCGAGCCACATCGCGCGCCAGCGCTCCCCCACCAGCGCCGGGTCCGGCGGGCAGGTGGCATAGGCGAACATGGTGCCCGCCTCGGCGAGGTTGTCCGAGAGCAGACAGCCGCCCATGTAGTGCATGTCGTCCGTGTACCGGTCATCGGTGAAGGACGCGATGACGATGGCCTGCAGGTTCGGCGGACGTCGTGCGGCGACCTGGAGTGCGCTGAACGCGCCCCAGGAGATGCCCATCATGCCGATGCGGCCGTTGCACCACGGCTGTGCCGCGATCCATTCGAGCACGTCCTCGGCGTCGGACTGCTCCTGCTCCAGGTACTCGTCCGCCAGTACGCCCTCGGACTCACCGGTCCCGCGCAGGTCGACTCGTACGCAGGCATAGCCGTGCCCCGCGATGTAGGGGTGGTGCATGGAATCGCGCACAGACGTGAGGTCGCGCTTGCGGTAGGGGATGTACTCCAGCACCGCCGGCACCGGCTCCTCGGAGGCGGTGACGGGGCGCCAGATGCGCGCCGCGAGGCGTGTGCCGTCGGAGACCGGGATCCAGAGGTGTTCCTCTTCCTCGGTCTTGTGGGGCAAGTTGGTCACCAAGCGCATGACCGGCGTGCTCCTTTGCTGACGGTGGATCCGTCGTACGGGTTCATCGGTCTGCGGCGGGGGTCTCGACCTCGAAGTGCAGCGCGGCAAGGGCACGGTCGTACTTCTCGCGCATCTCATCCTCACTGTCGGCGCCGACGAAGACGTGCGCGAGTTCGTAGCTGTAGCTGTCCTGGCCGGGGCTGTCGGAGAGGAGCCGGCCCTGTTCCGGCACCACCTCCACCTTCACGCCGGGATTCTCCTGCTCCACCTGCTCGATCTCCTCGGGCGTGGGCGCGCGCTTGACCACTCCGTCGGCGAACCAGCGGTGGTACCACTTCGCAGCGACCGCGTACTTCCCGTGCTTGGGCGTCAGGTTGGGGTCCACTCCGAGCGACAGGCTGATCATGGCGTGGTGGTTGGAGACGCCGTCGACGTACTCGAACAGCTCCGCGTGCGACTGCGAGTGCCGCGGGTTGATCTCCAGCAGGTTGATGTCGTCGTTACGGGCGTCGTAGAAGTACTCGACGCTGAAGGTGGCGTTGTCGATGCCGACCTGCTCGATCACGCGCTTCGAGACGTCCTTGAGCCGCCGCTGAACGGGCTCGGGCAGGGCAGAGGGGTACTGGTGGCGCATGAAGCTCGAGCTGTCGGGATAGTCGATGGAGTCCAGGGCTCCGTAGACCGTGATGTCGCCCTCGAACACGTAGCCCTCGACCGCTGCCTGTACGCCCGTGAGGGACTCCTCGGCGAGGCAGGCCTGGCCGCCGACCTTCGCGATCTCATCGGGGAGATCCAGCTGGTCGAGGATGTCTTCGAAGGGACGTCCGATGCGGGATATCCCCTCGCGGATCTTGCCCACCGCCTCCTGGAACTCCTCTTCGCCGTCCACGCCGAAGGCCAGCTCCGAGGAGAAGGACTTCACAGGCTTGAGCCACATGGGGAACTGCATGCCCTCGGGCGGCTTCGGGTCGGCGTCCTCCAGGGAGACCAGACCGAAGCGCGGATGTTCGTCGATGACCTTCGCCTGCTCCAGCCGGCTCCAGTACTTGTGCTCGCACTTGACGATCGACTCCAGGCTGGAGCTGCGCAGCCCGTACTGGCCGCAGATAATCGGCACGATGGTGCTCACGGGGAAGTCCCAGTAGCCGACGACGGCATCGACGGTGCCGTCGAAGGCGTCCAGCGTGGCCCGTGCCTTCTCCAGCAGACCGGGCACGGAGACCTCACCGACCTGCAGCTCCCCGGGCTCGAGCAGCGGGTGGAACGTGTAGTTCCCGGCATGGGGGACCTCGCGCAGGACCTGAAGGTTCGCTTCGTCCATCCCGATGACGAAGATGTTCTTGGGACGCACCTGTGTCTCCTAAGAGCTGGGCTGTTCGGGCCTCCTGCGGTACCCGTGAGTCGCCCTCCGAACCTCACTCACACGTGATCCCGGTCTCCGCCCACCGGCGGGCGTCCTGATCGGCAGCCGGGGGGCGCCGCCGGGCGCACGACGCGGAGCGGCCCGGCAGCAGACGCTGCCGGGCCGCTCCCACTGCCGTGAACGGTTACGCGGCCTTCCGGCCGCGTGCGGGGTTGTCCGCCGGGCGCGCGGCACGCGACGCGGCGGGCAGGGAGGTGCGACCGCGCCTTGCCGGACGGCCGGGACGGCCGCCGCTTCCGCTGCGGTTGCCGGTGGAGCCGCCGGCGCCGCGGTTGCCGCTTCCGCTGCTGCTCCGGCTGCGGTTCCCGCCCCGTCCGCGGGGCTGGCCGGCTTCCGGTGCGGCGACGGTGACCGGTACGCCGGACGGCTCCTGGGCACCGGCGATGCGGGTGAGTTCCGCTTCTCGCGTTGCGGCGCTCACGGTCTGCGCGGTGATTCCGACGGCCGTCATAAGCCGGGTCATCTCACGCCGCTCCTCGGGGAGTACGAGCGTGAGCACGCTGCCCGAGGCACCCGCGCGGGCCGTGCGGCCGCCGCGGTGCAGATAGTCCTTGTGGTCGGTGGGCGGGTCCACGTTGACGACCAGATCGAGGTCGTCGATGTGGATGCCGCGAGCCGCGACGTTGGTGGCCACCAGGACGGTGACGTGACCGCTCTTGAAGTGGTCCAGTGCGCGGTTGCGCTGCGACTGCGACTTGCCGCCGTGCAGGGCCGCAGCCCGTACGCCGCTGCGCAGCAGGTCCTTCGTCAGCCGGTCCACGGAGCGCTTGGTGTCGCGGAACATCAGCACACGTCCGTCACGGGCGGCGATCCGCGTGGCCGTGTTCAGCTTGTCGGTGCTCGCCACGTGGACCACATGGTGGTCCATCTCGGTGACGGTGCCCGCCGTGGCGTCCACGGAGTGCACGACCGGGTCGCTCAGGAACATCCGCACGAGCCGGTCGACCTCCCGGTCGAGGGTGGCGGAGAAGAGCATGCGCTGACCGTCGCCCGGCACCTGCTTGAGCAGGCCGGTGACCTGCGGAAGGAAGCCCATGTCGGCCATCTGGTCGGCCTCGTCGAGGACGGAGATCCGCACGTCTTCCAGGCTGCAGTCACCACGTTCGATCAGGTCCTTGAGCCGCCCGGGGGTGGCGACGAGCACTTCGGCGCCGCCGCGCAGGGCGCTGGACTGCCGCGAGAGGGACATGCCGCCGACGACGGTGGCCAGTCGCAGCCGCAGCGGACGGGCGTACGGGACGAGCGCGTCGGTGACCTGCTGGGCCAGCTCCCTGGTGGGGACCAGGACCAGTGCCAGCGGCTTGCGCGACTCAGCTCGCCGGGAGGCGGTACGGGCCAGCAGCGCGAGGCCGAAGGCGAGGGTCTTGCCCGACCCGGTGCGTCCGCGGCCCAACACGTCCCGTCCGGCGAGTGCGTTGGGCAGCGTCGCCCCCTGAATGGGGAACGGCACGCTGACGCCCTGCTCGGTGAGCGTCGCAAGCAGCGGTGAGGGCATGTCGAGTTCGGCGAAGCTGTCCACCGGGGGCAGGGCGGGAGTGGTGGTGACCGGCAGCGCGAATTCCTTGGGCGGGGCTGCCGGTTGGCGCTTGGGAGCCGCGCTGCGGGAGCGGGCGGGGCGCTGCGGGCCGGTGCGTTGCCGGGGTGTGCGGGTACGGCGATTCACGCAGGGAGAACCTTCCTCGGGTCGGCACGCGTCGAGGAGGGCTCCGGGGCAGTTCGGCCGTACGGAGAACCACAGGAACGAGCCGGCTGTTCAAAAACTGGGAGCTGAGCGCGAGTCGGGGCCCGCACCACGCAGGTGCGGGCCCCGACTACGTTGCTCGGTGCTCAGGCGGGAGTGATGTTCTCCGCCTGCGGGCCCTTCTGGCCCTGGGTGACGTCGAAGTTCACCTTCTGGCCCTCGTGGAGCTCACGGTAACCCTGGGCTGCGATGTTCGAGTAGTGAGCGAAGACGTCAGCGCCGCCGCCCTCCTGCTCGATGAAGCCGAAGCCCTTTTCCGAGTTGAACCACTTAACGGTGCCAGATGCCATGTCGATCTCCTTCAAAGGCAAAAGCTGAAGTTCCACACTGCGCGGAACCCCGTCGCCGCTATGACCCCATCCAGAAAGACCGGAAAACAGAAATGCGCCTGAAGGTCACAACCGTCAGGCGCACACAAGTTATGGGTACCAAAACTGCAACTCCTTCAACCTAGCACACCCAGGACTTCGGTGACGTGGATCGGCGTCAGTGATGCTCATGGCCGGGAACGGTGCCGTCGGGTTTGGCGACGAGAAGCAGTCCGGCCATGCCCATGTCGGAGTGGCTCTGTACATGGCAGTGATACATCCACGCTCCGGCGCCTGCCTCCTCACCGGCGATGATCTGGAAGCCGAAGGAGTCGGCCGGGCCTGTGATCTTGTTGTCGATGATCCGGCTGGGGTCGCCCGGGCCCTCAAGCAGGCCCGTCCGGTTGTCGGCCCAGCGGTGACCGTGCACGTGGAAGGTGTGGTAATACTCACCGTGCGTGATCATGACGATCTCCACCCGGTCGTTCACGGTGACCTTGAAGTCGGGCCCCTTGGGCAGGTTGTTGATCGTCATGTCGTTGAAGACGATCGTGATCTGCTCGTCGGGGAGGATGTCGCCCTCCCTGCGCACGACCAGCGGGCCGTAGAGCCCGGCGCGGATCCCGCCGGTGCCGTGCTCGGTGCCCACGATGTGGTCGTGGTAGTGCCAGTATCCGGCGCTGCCGGGGCGGTAGGTGCCGTCCTTGCGCTTGCCGGGGGCGTGGGTGCGCCAGGTATAGGTGCGCTTCCCGCCCGGTTCCACGACGCTGTCGTTCATCTTGGTGCCGTCGTTCGCCCGGTCGTAGTCCACGCCGTGCGGGTGCAGGCTGACGACGACGTCCGTGGTGTTCTCGAACTCGATGTGCAGGGTGTCGCCCTCGATCAGTTCGATCAGGGGGCCGGGGATGGTGGCTTTGCCCTTCTCCAGCCCGTAGCCGATCTGATCGTCCGCCAACTTCTGGGCGTAGAGCTTCATATGGCGTACCTCGCCGCCCGCTCCCGCACGCCGTACGGCCGAAGCACCGGCCGTCGGCGCCGAGTTGGCCGCCGGAGCGGCGGCGGATCCGAGGACGGCCGGGGTGATGGCGGCTGCAGCCGAGCCGGCGAGGAGGCGTCTGCTGAAGCTGCGGCGGGCGAGGTTGCGGGGGTTCCCGGGCTTCTCGGGCGTCACGGTCACCGTTCTTCCTCCTTCGACGACGGCGTGAACTGCTCGTGTGCGCTGAGGTGTTGAGGGTGAGCCGAGAAGGACCGTAGCGCCACGATCTTCGTTTATCCATATCCAGGACAAAGTTCGTTGAATCCTGGTCATAGCTCTTGGCGTTCCGCCAAAAGAGGTCTACCTTCATCGTCGTTTCTGTGACTTAAGAGGGGTGGAGCAGTCATGCGGCTCGAACCGCATCAAAAGCCCTCAAGCCCAAGAGGGTTGCGCACGTCACGACGGAGATCCCGACGCGGTTGGATCGCGGCGCTCGCGGCGGGGGCCGTCACGGCCTCCCTGCTCAGCGGCTCCCCGGCCCTTGCGGGAACTCCACCCGATCAGTCCGTTCCGAAGCTCCAGCTCCCCAGCCCGCCGGGCGGGGAGAACGTACGTGTGCTGGTCTTCCACGGCTCTGCGGGCGAAGAGCCGCCCACCGTGGACGCCGGGATCGAGGCGATCGAGAAGATCGGTCAAAGCGGCCCGGCGGCACAGCGTTTCACGATCACCGCGACCGCCGACCCGTCGGTGTTCGCGACGGAGAAGCTCGGCCGGTACAACGCGGTCGTCTTCCTCACCGGCGGCGGTGACGTGCTCGACCCGGCGCAGGAAGCCGGCCTGGAGAGCTACATGGAGGCCGGCGGCGGATTCCTCGGCGTCCACGACGCCGCACGGGCCGAGCCCTACTCCGACTGGTTCGAGGGCCTGGTGGGCGCACGTCCCGCAGCGGGCGGCCCCGACAAGGCACAGCGCGCCACCGTCGAGGTCGGCGACCGCCGCAACCCGGCCACCAAGGGCCTGCCGTCGGAGTGGAAGCGCCCCGACAAGTGGCTCAACTGGGAGAAGAATCCCAGCGGTTCGGTGCACACGGTCGCCCGCGTACGGGAGAACACCTACTCACCCGGCGAGGGTGCGCTGGGCTGGGACCACCCCGTCTCCTGGTGCCGGGACTACGACGGCGGCCGGTCCTTCTACACCGGCATGGGCGGCACGCCCGACAGCTATCAGGAAGCCGACTTCCGTACGCATCTGCGCGGCGCCCTGATGTGGACGACGCGGCTGGCGCGGGCCGACTGCCAGGCCACCATCACCTCCAACTACAAGGCGGAGCGGGTCACTTCACCCAACAAGCCCGGTGAGTCCGATCAGATCGGCGAGCCGCACGGCCTGGTGACCGCCGACGACGGGCGCGTCTTCTACATCGGACGCGGAGGCGGCGACGCCGAAGCGCCCGTGGTGACCGACTGGGAGAACCCGGAGATCGGCAAGGGCGAGGGCACCGTCCACGTGTGGGACCCCGCGACGAAGAAGGCCACCAAGGTGGGTTCGCTGTCCGTCTTCGGCAACAAGGGCGGCGGCGACGAACTGGTCAAGGTCGAAGAGGGACTGCTCGGGATCGCACTCGACCCGGACTTCGCCGACAACGGCTGGATGTATCTCCACTGGACCCCGCACTCCGAGCTCAACCGGGAGACCCGCATGGCCGAGCGCCGTGTCTCCCGCTTCACCGTGGACGCGGGGACGGGGAAGCTGGACAAGTCCTCGGAGAAGGTGCTGCTCGACTGGCCCGTACAGGTGCACAGTTGCTGCCACGCCGGCGGCGGCATGGCCTTCGACTCCGAACGCAACCTCTACATCG
Source organism: Streptomyces sp. (assembly GCA_035556995.1). Lineage (GTDB taxonomy): Bacteria > Actinomycetota > Actinomycetes > Streptomycetales > Streptomycetaceae > Streptomyces. Next base: position 1,911 of record DATMEI010000349.1, on the reverse strand, counting down.
CCACCGGTGACAACAACTCCTCGCGGTTCAGCGAGGGTTACTCGGGCAACAACCCCGAACCGGACTTCAAGGGTGTCTCCTTCGCCGACGCGCGGCGCACCGCGGGCAACACCAACAACCTCAACGGTAAGATCCTGCGCATCCACCCGGAGGACGACGGCACGTACACGCTGCCCGAGGGCAATCTCTTCACCGGCGAGGAGAGCGACGAGGGCGGCGGCAAGACGCGCGGCGAGATCTATGTGATGGGCGTGCGCAACCCGGCACGCATCTCCATCGACTCAGAGACCGACGTCCTCTACGCGGGATGGGTCGGGCCCGACGCCGGTGCACCCAGCACCACTTGGGGGCCGGCCAAGTACGACACCTTCGCCAGGATCACGAAGGCGGGCAACCAGGGCTGGCCGTACTGCATGGGCAACAAGCAGCCCTACCGCGACCGCAATCTGCCGGACCCGGACAAGCCGCTGGACTGGTACGACTGCGACAACCTGAAGAACGAATCCCCCAACAACGACGGGCTGGTGAACATTCCGCCCGCCGAGCCGAACAACATCTGGTACTCGCCGCAGGGCGGCGGCCCCGACTATCCGCGCGATGAGAACGGCGTGCCCAGCTACAAGGAGGACGAGCAGAAGCTGCTGCTTCCCTGGCTCAAGGGCGGCGGTCAGGCCACCATGGACGGCCCCGTCTACCGCTTCGACTCGTCGACGGCCTCGAAGGAGAAGTGGCCCGCGTACTGGGACGGCAAGTGGTTCGTCGGTGACTTCTACGACGCCGAACAGCCCCGGCACGCCGTGGTGATGCCGGCCGGCGACGAGCCGGGTGCGCTGCCCGTACACGCGGAGAGCCTCCGCAAGATCATTCCCATCGGTGAGGGCGGCATCCGCAATCTGATGGACTGGAAGTTCGCTCCTGACGGTTCGCTCTACGTACTCGACTACGGGCGGGGCTTCTTCACCTCCGACGACAAGTCCGCGCTGTGGCGAGTGAGTTATCAGGGCGGCAAGGCCACTCCCCCGGCGGGCGACGTGGTCGGAAAGGCGGCGGCCCGATGAATCCGACGAGACGGACGACACCGCTGACGTCTGCTGCACGGCGGCGGCGAAGCATCCGCAGGGCAGTCGTCGCGCTGTGTGCGGCACTGCTGATGGTGCTGGGGGTGACCTCGGCTCCGGCGCAGGCGCAGCAGCCCCCGCAGGGAGACGGCACGCGCGCGGCACAGGTGCTGAACTGGACCGCGAGCGACGACATCACTCGGTACACCTCCGCACCCGAGACGGCCGTGGCGGGGGCGGCGACGCTCGTCTTCGAGAACAGTGAGGCGACCGGCAACACCACCTCCATGCCGCACACCTTGACGTTCGTCACCAACGACCCCGACTACAACGACGACGTGAACGTCAACATCCTCGCCAATCCCTCCGACGCGCAGGGCGGCAAGCATTCGGTCGAGGTCACCCTGACTCCCGGGACCTACAAGTACCACTGCACGATTCCGGGTCACGGCCAGATGCAGGGCACCCTCGTGGTCACCGACGGCGGCGGGGGCGAGGACACCACACCGCCGGAGACGTCGGCCGAGGTCGACGGTGACCAGAACGCGGACGGTGCGTACGTGGGCATGGCCACGGTCACCGTCACCGCCTCCGACGCCGGCTCGGGAGTCGACACCATCGAATACGCCATGGGCGACGGCGGCTATCAGGCCTACACCGAACCGGTGATGGTGCATGAAGTCGGCGCGCACACCGTCCGGTTCAGAGCCACCGACAAGGACGGCAACATCGCGGAGGAGAAGACGGTGGAGTTCACCGTCGTCGCACCGCCGACGGACGACACCACACCGCCGGAGACGTCCGCGACAGTCGACGGTGAGCAGGACGCCGACGGCGCGTACGTCGGAATGGC
>DATMEI010000348.1:0-3981 GCA_035556995.1 Streptomyces sp. | reverse complement strand
AACAGACGGAGGGGAAGCGACAGATGACGCACGATCGCGACGCTGCGGCCACCTCTCTCCCAGCGTTTCTCCAGGCCGTATCCCGGGCCGCCCGGCACACCAACGGCTCCACCGCCGACTACGGCTCCACCGCCAACTCCGGGGCGAGCGGGGCCCGGTGCGGCAGCAGGTCCGGTCGCGCCGTCCGGCGACGCGCCCTTCCCCTGGGTTTCCTGAGGGCGTTGGTGCCCGCCCTGACGGCCCCGGCAGCTCTCCCCGCGGTCCCGGCTGCCGAGCCGGCCGCGAGGGGCACCCAGTGGCCGTCACCGGCACTGCGGGAGACACGGCGGCCGCACACGGCGAAGCCCCGTCCGGGCAAAGGCACTTCCCGCTCCGCGCCGCAGCGCCCCCGGCTGCCCCGAGGGCCGCAGCGACGGCCTGCTGAGACCGGCCGTCGCACACCGGCGCTCTTCAACAAGGCCAGGCGTGCCTGGGACCGGCCCCTCACGGCGTACTACCTCATCCTCGGCGGCAGCCTCCTGCTCACCGTGCTCGGACTGGTCATGGTCTTCTCGGCGTCGCAGATCGAGGCGCTCCAATCGGGCCTGCCCTCCACCTACTTCTTCCGCAAGCAGCTGATCGCCGCCGCCCTGGGAGCCGTTCTGCTGCTGGTCGCCGCCCGGATGCCGATGCGAATGCACCGCGCGCTGGCGTATCCGCTGCTGGCCGCCTCCGTCGTACTGATGTGCCTGGTCCAGGTTCCCGGACTGGGGCACGCGGTCAACGGAAACCAGAACTGGATCTATCTGGGCGGCCCGTTCCAGCTCCAGCCCAGCGAGTTCGCCAAACTGGCGCTCGTGCTCTGGGGCGCCGATCTGCTCGCACGTAAGCGCGCCAGGCGGCTTCTCACCCAGTGGAAACACATGCTGGTGCCGCTCGTTCCCGTCGGGCTGCTGCTCCTCGGGCTCATCATGCTGGGCGGTGACATGGGCACCGCGATCATTCTCACAACGGTTCTCTTCGGACTGCTCTGGCTGGCCGGCGCCCCCACGCGGCTGTTCACGGGAGTACTGGCGGGAGCCGTCGCCGTGAGTGCGTTCCTCATCATGAGCAGCCCCAACCGGATGGCCCGGCTGGGGTGCATCGGTGCCACGGACCCCGGCACGAACGACCAGTGCTGGCAGGCGGTCCATGGAATCTACGCGCTCGCATCCGGCGGATGGTTCGGTTCGGGACTCGGTGCCAGCGTGGAGAAATGGGGTCAACTCCCCGAACCGCACACCGATTTCATCTTCGCCGTGACCGGGGAGGAACTCGGTCTCGCGGGGACGCTGTCGGTGCTCGCCCTCTTCGCGGCTCTAGGCTATGCGGGTATCCGCGTGGCCGGACGCACGGAGGAACCCTTCGTGAGGTATGCCGCGGGAGGCGTGACCACCTGGATCACAGCTCAGGCCGTGGTCAACATGGGTGCGGTGCTCGGTCTGCTGCCGATCGCCGGTGTCCCGCTCCCGCTGTTCTCCTACGGAGGATCCGCCCTGCTGCCGACGATGTTCGCCATCGGGTTGCTGATCGCTTTCGCGCGAAGCGACCCCGCGGCCAGAGCGGCTCTGGCCATGCGGCAACCTGCTTTGCTGCAACGCCTGCAGAGAAGGCTGGCAGGGGTGAGACCGAACACGATGAGACGGCGCGCGGATCGGCGGCCGTCCGGAGAGCGGTGAATGAGAGTGCACGTCGTACTCGCCGGTGGGGGCACCGCCGGCCATATCGAGCCCGCGCTTGCCCTCGCGGACGCTCTGCGCAGGCAGGACCCGACTGTGGGCATCACTGCGCTGGGCACGGAACGCGGTCTTGAGACCCGCCTCGTCCCCGAGCGTGGCTACCACTTGGAGCTCATTCCGGCCGTGCCGCTCCCACGCAAACCCACCCCCGAGCTGATCACCGTCCCCGGACGGCTGCGCGGAACCATCAAGGCCACAGAGCAGATCCTCGAGCGCACAAAGGCGGACTGCGTCGCCGGATTCGGCGGCTACGTGGCGCTGCCCGCCTACTTGGCGGCCAAGCGGCTCGGAGTGCCGATCGTCGTGCACGAGGCCAACGCCCGCCCCGGGCTGGCCAACAAGATCGGCTCGCGCTACACGCGCCACGTGGCGGTCTCCACCCCGGACAGCAAGCTGCGGAACGCGCGTTACATCGGCATCCCGCTGCGCCGTGCCATCGCCACGCTCGACCGCCGTGCGGCTCGGCCCGAGGCGCGTGCCGCCTTCGGTCTGGACGCCAACCTTCCTACGCTTCTCGTCACGGGCGGCTCACAGGGCGCCCGCCGCGTCAACGAGGTCGTCCAGCAAGCCGTACCGCACCTTCAGCGCGCGGGAATTCAGATCCTGCACGCCGTCGGGCCGAAGAACGAATTGCCGCACCAGGACCACATGCCCGGAATGCCGCCGTACATCCCGGTACCGTATGTGGACCGGATGGATCTCGCGTACGCCGCAGCCGACATGATGCTCTGCCGCGCGGGCGCGATGACCGTCGCGGAGCTGTCGGCCGTCGGGCTGCCGGCCGCCTACGTCCCGCTGCCGATCGGCAACGGCGAACAGCGGCTCAACGCACAGCCCGTCGTCAAGGCGGGCGGCGGACTGCTCGTCGACGACGCCGAGCTGACGCCGGAGTGGATCCTGAGCAACGTGCTCCCGGTCCTCGCCAATCCGCACCGTCTGCATGACATGGCGCGCGCTGCGGCGGAGTTCGGCCGTCCGGACGCCGACGAGTTGTTGGTCGGCATGGTGAACGAGGCGATCGCGGCACGCCGAGGGGCGTGAGAGAAGGCAGGCAAGCGTGGCCGGACCGACGGGGCCGACGACGAAGCGCGCCCAACAGCGCGGCAAGATGTCGGCGGCCCGACCGAGAGCGGACTCCGGCCCGCCACCGCCTGCCGCACAGGACCGCCGGACACGGCCGTCGCCGCGGTTTCTCAGGCGCCGTGCCGTTCTGCTCGTATTCGTACTGACGGTGGTTCTCGCCGGTTTCGGGGTGTGGGCGCTCTACGGTTCGAACTGGGTGCTGGTGGAGCGGGTATCGGTCAGCGGCAACAAGGTCCTGACGAAGAAACAGGTACGGGAGGCGGCCCGCATTCCGGTTGGGGCACCGCTCCTGTCGGTGGACAGAGCAGCGGTGGAACGCCGTCTGAAGACGCGGATGCCGCGTCTGGACAAGGTCGATGTCGTACGCGCCTGGCCGCACGGAATCGGGCTGAAGGTGACCGAGCGTAAGCCGGAACTCGCCATGGAGCAGGACGGGAAATTCATCGAAGTGGACGATGAAGGCGTGCGTTTCGCAGTTGTTCCCAAGCAGCCGAAGAGCGTTCCGCTTCTGGCGATGGAAGTTGAGCGCTCCGCCGGACTTCGTCACTTCGGCAGTGAACGGCTGCGCCGTGAAGCGGTCTCTGCGGCCGCCTCGCTCCCTAAATCCGTGGCGCGCGACACCCGTACAGTCCGCGTGCGTTCCTACGACTCCATCACACTCGAGTTGACGGGAGGCCGTACGGTGCTGTGGGGCAGCGCCGAACAGGGGACCGCGAAGGCCAAGTCGCTGACGGCGCTGATGAAAGCGGCCGGGGATGCCGGGCACTTCGATGTGAGTGTCCCCAGCGCCCCTGCGGCGTCAGGGAGTTGACGGACGTCACCGCAGGCCAGCACCCTGGATGACCACCCCTGGGCCTGATCACATAGGGTGAAAAGAAAAACGGGAGGTTCGGCGTGTTCGTTGAACACCCACCACTTGTCGACTTAGTGTCCGTTCCCAAGACTCCAGGGAAGACAGACACTGGTAACCCTAAACTTCACGCTTAGGGTTCGGGTCGACGTGGACCGCCCTACAGGGATACGTAACTCGAGGCGAGAGGCCTTCGACGTGGCAGCACCGCAGAACTACCTCGCAGTCATCAAGGTCGTCGGGATTGGCGGCGGTGGCGTGAACGCCATCAACCGGATGATCGAGGTCGGT
>DATMEI010000347.1:0-16206 GCA_035556995.1 Streptomyces sp. | reverse complement strand
GTCCGAGCCCCAGGGCTCACGCTTCCACACCGTCTCCCGCGGTGACACGCTCTACGGGATCGCGACCGACGCGGACATCGAGGGCGGCTGGAAGAAGCTCTACGACGCCAACCGCGAGACCGTCGGCAGCGATCCCGACCTGATCCTGCCGGGGCAGAAGCTCACCCTCAAGGGCGGCGAGGCCAAGGCCGAACCCTCCGCGGAGAAGCCCCAGTCGGGCGCCACCGCGAAGAAGTCCAGCGCCACCAAGGCCTCCGGCACTTCGGACTCCTCCGGCGACTACTCGGCGCCCGTGAGCAGCGGCACGAGCACGCCGTACGGCGCCTCCGGCGGCAGCTGGTCCAGCGGCAAGCACACCGGTGTCGACTTCTCGGCTCCCTCCGGCACCTCGGTCAAGGCCGTCACCTCCGGCACCGTCGTGCAGGCGGGCTGGAGCGGCTCGTACGGCAACCAGGTCGTCCTCAAGCACGAGGACGGCAAGTTCAGCCAGTACGGTCACCTCTCCTCGGTCTCGGTGCGTCCCGGCCAGCAGGTCTCCGTGGGCGACCAGGTCGGCGCCTCCGGCTCGACCGGCAACAGCACCGGCCCGCACCTGCACTTCGAGGTGCGCACCAGCCCTGTCTACGGCTCGGACGTCGACCCCGTCGACTACCTGCGCCAGCAAGGCGTCGGCCTCTGAGGCTCCGGTCTGCGGGGCTCGTGTCCCGGAGGCTCTGTCTCTGAGGCTCCGGCCGCTCACCCCCTCCAGGGGAACGGGGTGGCACCTCCTGAGCGAGGTGCCACCCTTCGCGCGTTTCCGGGGTCCGGGGCAGGCCGCTTCAGCGTCACGGCTGGAAGGTCTCGTCCGCCGTCACCTCGACCTCCAGGACGAGCGGCCGGGTGCTGTCGGGAAGGCCGGGCAGCAGCGCGTCCAGCTCGGCCGTGAGCGCGTCGTATCCGCTCACCCGGCGCGCGGAGCACCCCAGGGCACGGGCCATGCCGGAGACGCTGACCTCCTCGAACGCGGGCCAGGGCGCGGTGCTTTCGTGCTTGTCCGCGAGCCGGTCCATGATCGCGTAGCGGCCGTTCGCGAGGACGACGAAGACCACACCCACGCGGTAGTGCACGGCGGTCCACAGCGCCTGGATCTGATAGAGCGAGGACCCGTCTCCCACGACGGCGACCACCGGACGTTCCGGGTCTCCCATCCGTACGCCGATCGCCGCGGGCAGCGCGAAGCCGAGCGCACCCATCGCGGCGCTGAGGAACCCCAGCGGACGCCGTGCGGGAACGAGAGCGTGCAGGTCCGGGCGGCTGGACGGCGTCTCCTCCACCAGCACCGTCTCTGCGGGCAGCCTCCGGGCGAGCGCCGCCAGTACGTGCGCAGCGCGCAGCGGCTCCCCCTCCTGAGGCGGTGGCGGCGGAACGGGGCGCTCCGGTCGGTGGCGCTCGGGCTGTGCAGCCCGGTCGCCGCTCTTTACGGGCGTCTCCGCCAGGGCCGTGCAGAACGAGGGCAGTTCGGCCACCACGGCCAGGTCGACAGGTGCCCGGTGGGCCTCGGCCGCGTCGTCCGTGACGACGGCGAGCCGCGTACCGGCCCCGGCCAGGGGCCCGCTCTCGTAGGGGTACTGGCGGAAGACGGGAGCGCCGACGCTCAGCACGAGGTCGTGCGCGGCGAGCGCCTGCCGCAGCCGCGTACGGTCGGCCGGCAGGTGCCCGGCGAAGCACGGATGGTCCTGGGGGAAGCCTGCCCGCGCCCCGAACGACTCCTGCCACACGGGACAGTCCAGCCGTTCGGCGAGGACCGTCAGCGCCTCCCAGGTGGTGGGATGGTCCGCTCCCGCACCGACCACCAGCGCGGGAGAGGCGGCCGAGTCGAGGAGAGCGGCGACCTCATGGACGGCTGCGGTGTCGGCAGCGGCGGACAGACGCAGTTCGGCGGGTGCGGGAAGCGGCAGCTCCTCCGCGGGCTGCGCCCAGTCGTCCATGGGGACGATGACGAGGGCGGGGCCCCGCAGCGTACGGGCGGCGTGCGCGGCACGGGCGATCGCTCCGGGGACGTCCTGTGCTCGTGGTGGCGTCTCCGTCCGTACGGGATAGTCGCCGGCCAACTGCTCCAGGCGCCCGGTGAGGAAGGGCTCCTGGACGAGGTGCCGGCGGTCCTGCTGCCCGACGAGCACGACGAGCGGCGCCCGGTTGACGCGGGCGGTGGACAGGGCGCCCACGGCGTTTCCCAGCCCGGCGGTGGTGTGGAGCAGTGCGAGGGCGGGTGCGTCCCGTGCGATCGCGTAGCCGGTCGCGGCCCCGACGACCGATCCCTCGTGGAGTGCGAGGACGAAGCGGATGTCGTCGGGGAGACCCGCGAGGAAAGGCACCTCCGTGGAGCCGGGGTTGGCGAACACGGTGGTCAGATCGTGTTGGCGCAGCACGTCGAGAGCGGCATCACGGACGGTGGGCATGAATGTGGAGCTCCTGGTTCTCAAGGACTTCCGGCTTCCGGCTCCGGCTTCCGGCTCCGGCGTCCGGTCTGCCGACGACGCGTCAGGGCGTCAGGCCTCGGCCGGTGGCCGGTAGCGGACCTGCGTGAGGATGCAGAAGCCGACGACGACGATGGCCGCGTCCATCCACACTGCGGCCTCCCACCCTCCGGTCTTGTCACGGAGCACACCGCTGATCGCCGGGGAGAGCACCGCGCCCGTCTCACCGATGAGGTTCTCCATGCCGAACGCGGAACCGCGCAGATGCGCCGGTGCGAGCTCGGCGGTCAGGGCGTGACCGACGGGCTGGAGCGCGTTGAAGAACAGGCTCGCGGTGAACAGCAGCAGACCCATGACCCACAGGGACGGATGTGCCGCGGCGCTGAGATACCAGGCGAACGCCACGGTCAGCACGGCCTGGATGCCGGTGAAGGTCAGCATCATCTCCTTGCGTCCCCAGCCGCGCCGCAGACCGTAGTCCGAGAGCCAGCCGCCGGCGGGAAAGCCCAGGATGCCGGCGCCCGCGTTGAACCCTGCGGTCAGGGCAGCGCTCATGAACGACGAGTTCGCCGCGCCGGCCACGATGGAGACCGACCAGAAGCTGAAGAACCACAGGTTCCAGAGGATCGCGATGTTGCAGAGGTAGAGCAGGAACAGGTCGCGGTTCTTGATCACCGGACCGATCTCCGTGCCCTTGCGGGCAAGGGCGTAGAGCACCAGACCGACAGCGAGGGCGACTTCGAGCAGTGCGATCCACAGCTCGGACAGACCGGCACTCGTGCCCACCCAGTAGACGCCCATGACCAGGGCCAGTGAGACGGCGGAGTACGCGCCCAGGTGCAGGGTCGCCCGGCTGAGCCCGGAGAACGTGAGGTGCTCGCGGAACCACCACGCGACGATCACGCCCACGACGACTGTCGCCAGCCCCAGCACCCAGAAGACCATCCGCCATGCTTCGACGCCGTCGAGGAAGATCTTGCCGAACTCGACGAGTTCCGGGGTGAAGACGATCGCGATGGTGATGCCGAGGGAGAGCCCTGTGATGACCACGCCCATGGCGAGACTGCGGTCGCGTTCGGGGGTCGTGGCGGTGATCAGGGTGCGGTCGTTGGAGTAGAAGGCACCCTCACCGAGGCCGGTGACGACGCGTACGACGATGAACGCGACGAGCCCGCCGATGAAGCCGGTGAGCATGGTGGCGACGCCCGCCCACAGCAGGCTGACCACGATGAGGGTGCGGTGCCCGTAGCGGTCGCCGAGGTAGCCGCCGGGGAACTGCGTGAGCATGTAGCCGGCGAAGAAGAGACCGCCGACGAGGCCGCCGATCGCATGCGGATTCGCCGTGTCGGCGAGGAAGCCCACATCGTTCTCGATCATCCACGTCACGACGGGGCCGGTGACTGCCCGGTCGGCGGCACTGACCGTCCAGCCGAGGAGCAGCAGCACCCACAGGGTGTGCCAGGAGCGCCATCGGCGGGGTCCTGCCGGCGCTTCCTTCTCCGTTACCTGCGCGGCCGAAGAGGGCTCTCCCGGTACAGCCTTCATGGATTTCTCCGTAAGCGGTTGGTGCAGTGCCGGACGCCGAGCCGCGTTCGTGGGGGACGGCAGGCGAGGTCAAGTTAGGCTCACGGAGTGGTGGGCGGAACATGTTGGAGGGTGTTTTCTGCTATGTCGAACAAACACGGCGATGTCTACGCCGCCAGCTCGGTCGACAACGCCCTGCGGACGCTCGTGTATCTGCGGGGACATCAGCACGCCCGCGTCACCGACATCAGCGACCACCTGGGAGTCGCCCGGTCCACCGCGCACCGGCTGCTGACGACCCTGCGCGGCCACGGATTCGTCGAGCAGGAGCCCGGCGGCCGCCGCTACCGCCTGGGGCCCGTGCTGCTGGGACTGACGCGGGGAGCCGTCGACGAACCCACCCTCGTCCAGGTCGCCCACAGCCATCTCGTCCAGCTGCGCGACGCCGCCGCCGAGACGGCCAACCTCCTCGTCCTCGACGGCCCGGACTCGCGCTTCGCCGACGGGGTCGAAGGCCCGCACCCCCTGCGCGTGGGCACCCGTACGGGAGACCGCGTGCCCGCCTACGCGACCGCCGGCGGCAAGGCACTGCTGTCCGAACTGTCCCCGGAGGCCGCCCGTACGCGCTACCGGCGCGGCCTCACCCGGCTCACCCCGGCCACACTCCCCGACCTGGACGCACTCGCGGCCGACCTGGTCACCGCACGTGCGCGCGGCTACGCACTCAACATCGACGAGAGCGTCACCGGCGTGCACGGCGTCGGCGTCCCGGTCCGCGACCGGTTCGGCACGTGCTTGGCAGCGGTGACGGTCTCGGCCCCCAGCATCCGCCTCGACGTGAACCGCGCCGCCGAACTGGCGCCGCTGCTGCAGCAGACGGCAGCACGGATCGGGGCGGAGCTGTAGGGCGCCGTACGACCGGCTGCCGCCGCGCCCCGGCTCCCGACGGCTCCCTGCAGTACCCGTCAGTCGGCAGGTGACGCCGACCGCTTCCGTTTCGGCGGTGGTTCCTCCCCGAACACCCAGGGCGCAAGGACGAGTTCGCGTCCGTCCGGATCGAGGAAGGTGACCGCGTCGTTGAGGTCCCAGTACCGGTACTGCCGCGTCGGCTCGTAGCCGGCCTCGGCGATCCGGCGTGCCACGACATCGCGTGCGGCTTCGCCCGAGAAGTACAGCACCAGCTCTTCGTGCCGGTCGACCGGCACCGGTCCGAGCCCCTGGATCAACTCGAAGGTCGTCGTCGTTCCCGGCAGGCCGAAGATCGCGACGCCGAAATCGTCCGGACCGGTCTCGGCGAGGTACACCAGTGGCAGTCCGACCACGTCACGGTAGAAGATCACCGATTCCTCGTACCGATTGCAGCGACGGCCGATCCTGGTGGCACCGACAGCCAAGCCGTCGGGCCAGCCGGCTGCCTCACTCATGAACACCCCCACCGGACAACGCCCTAGACCAGCCACTGACCGTCGCGCATAAGGGTCCGTCCGTTCATCTCGGCAACCGTTCCCCACGCCTGCAGCACCTGCGGGGCGACCTGGAAGAAGACGTACGACGGGTGGTCCGCGCGAGGATCCCAGCCGTCCTTGGCGGCGAAGGCGTCGCCCACCTCGTCCGGAAGCTCTTCGCGGGTCGTCATGCGCGCAGTGCCGTGGACCAGGACCACATCACGGGTGTCGCCGAAGCAGAGCCTTGCCCGGCCCGAGGCGCACAGGTTGCGTCCGGTCGGGTTGGTGTCGCGGGTGGAGAGCCACACCGCCTCGCCGTCCCACCAGAAGGCAAGCGGAACGAGGGACGGTTCGCCGTCCGCGTCGGCCGTGGCGACCCATACGTCCTTGTCCCGCGCGAGCCGTTCCAGCGCCTCGCGCTTGCGCTGCCCTGGGCTGCGGGGTCCGCTGGTCTGGGAGTCAACTGCCGTCATGAGGGGAGGTTATGGCGTGAAGCGCCCGGTCACATCGGGCGGCGGAACTAGGGCGCAAGGCCGAGGACCGTCCTCGTACTGGCGCAGACAGACGGTGTCCTTCGTCGACTGCCCCAGCGCGAACTCCTTGCGGAGGGCTCGCGCGCCACAGCTACCAGAGGCAACTCCGCTTCCAGGTGCTGAAACCACCGTGAAACCGCGCTGAATGCGCCCTGCCGCAACCTCTGCGGCATGACGAAAACGACATCGCACTCACTCGCCATCGCGGCCAAGGGGCTGCGCAAGGCCTACGGGGACAAGACGGTCCTCGACGGCATCGGCCTGGCGGTGCCGGCCGGCAGCATCTTCTCCCTGCTCGGGCCGAACGGCGCCGGCAAGACCACCGCCGTCAAGATCCTCTCCACCCTCATCACCGCCGATGCCGGCGACCTGCACGTCGGCGGCCACGACCTGGCGGCCGACCCGCAGGCCGTGCGCGCCGCGATCGGCGTCACCGGGCAGTTCTCCGCCGTCGACGGCCTGATCACCGGCGAGGAGAACATGCTCCTCATGGCGGACCTGCACCACCTCTCCCGCCACGAGGGCCGCCGTACGGCCGCCGAGCTCCTCGATCGCTTCGACCTTTCGGAGGCCGCGAAGAAGCCCGCCTCCTCCTACTCCGGCGGCATGAGGCGCCGCCTCGACCTCGCCATGACGCTGGTCGGCGACCCGCGGATCATCTTCCTCGACGAGCCGACCACCGGCCTCGACCCGCGCAGCCGCCACAGCACGTGGAGGATCATCCGCGAGTTGGTCTCCGGCGGCGTCACCGTCTTCCTCACCACCCAGTACCTGGAGGAGGCCGACGAGCTCGCCGACCGAATCGCAGTGCTGAGCGACGGCAAGATCGCCGCCGAGGGAAGCGCCGACGAGCTGAAGCGGCGCATCCCGGGCGGACACGTCCGGCTGCGCTTCACCGATCCGGCCGCGTACCAGAGCGCCGCCTCCGCTCTGCGCGAGGTCACCCGGGACGACGAGGCGCTCGCGCTGCAGATCCCCAGCGGCGGCAGCCAGCGCGAACTGCGCGCCATCCTCGACTGGCTCGACTCCGCCGGCATCGAGGCGGACGAGCTGACCGTGCACACCCCCGACCTCGACGACGTGTTCTTCGCCCTGACCGGCGGAACCGTGCCCAACCAGCCCAAGGAGACTGTCCGATGAGCTCCCCCCTGGCTCCCACCCGCCCGACCCGGATCTCCCTCGCCGTACGCGACTCGAACACGATGCTGCGGCGCAACCTCCTGCACGCGCGGCGCTACCCGTCCATGACCCTGAACCTGCTGCTGACGCCCGTCGTGCTGCTGCTGCTGTTCGTCTACGTATTCGGCGACGTGATGAGCGCGGGCATCGGCGGCGGCGGCGCCGACCGCTCGGCCTACCTCGCCTATCTCCTCCCGGGCATCCTGATGATGACCATCGGCGCGACCGTGGTCGGTACCGCGGTGTCCGTCTCCACCGACATGAGCGAGGGCATCATCGCCCGCTTTCGCACCATGGCGATCCACCGCGGGTCCGTGATCGTCGGGCACGTCATCGGCAGCGTGCTGCAGTCGATCGTGAGCGTGGTCCTCGTCGGCGCGGTCGCCGTGGCCACCGGCTTCCGGTCCACCGGCGCCACCGCCCTGGAGTGGCTGGCGGCCTTCGGGCTGACGGCGCTGGTCGCCCTGGCGCTCACCTGGGTCGCGGTCGGGATGGGAATGGTCAGTCCGAACGCCGAGGCGGCGAGCAACAACGCCTATCCGCTGATCCTGCTGCCGCTCATCTCCAGCGCCTTCGTCCCCATCGACGCGATGCCGGGCTGGTTCCAGCCGATCGCCGAGTACCAGCCGTTCACACCGGCCATCGAGACCCTGCGCGGCCTGCTGCTCGGCACCGAGATCGGGCACAACGGGTGGCTGGCCATCGCCTGGTGCCTGGCGCTGACCGTCCTCGGCTACATGTGGTCCCAGTCGGCGTTCAACCGCGACCCGAAGTAACCGACATGACAGCGCGGGCTGCCTCCCGCAGCTCGTCCCGCTCCAGGGCGGCGAACTCCGACACCGCGTCGGCGTACGCCGCCCTGGCAGCGTTCCCGGCGGCCTCGACCGCCTGCCGGGCGCGGTCCGCCGACATCGTCGGCTGGAAGTCGCGCAGCACCCGCAGCCGTTCGGCCAGCGCGATCATCCGTACGGCGGAGGCGTCGCCGGACGCGAGCCCCGCCAGGCCGAGGGCGTGCAGCCCCGTTCCGAACACAGGGAGCTCCATGGGCGAGCCGGACGGGCCGGAGAGCAGGGTCCGCAGCCGCTGCCGCAGCCGGTCGACCACCTCCGCGACGAGCTCGAGCCGGCCGGCGTGCGCGTGCGCCGTCACCGCCGCCGACTGGATCTGCAGCATCCACCGGTCGAAGAAGGGGTCGTCGCTGTTCGTCGAGTCGGGCTCGGGTATCCGCTCCATGTTGCGGCGCCACAAGCCGAGCCCGACCTCCGTCAGTCCGCGGGCGAGCGCGATCTCGGCGCGGCCGCCGAAGTCGGGGCTGTACAGGTCGTCCTTCTGCGGGGTGTTGCCGCCCTCCGCCTGCCGCAGCCAGTACTCGGCCTCGTCGGGGTCGCCGCGCTGCAGGCAGGCAAGGACGAGGCCCCAGCGGACGCCGATGGAGTCCTGCTCGTCGCCTAGCCGCGGCAGCACCGCGAGCGCCGCCTTGAGCTGCTGGTACGCGTCCTCGCCCCGCTCCGTCTGCAAGCACAGCTCGCTCAGCCGGGCGTGGCCCATGACCTGCAGGAACGGGTTGTCGACCGGCGTCAGCGCGGTGATCACCCGGCGGGCGGAGGCGAGCGCACGGTCGATGTCGTGCTCGGACTCCCAGATGTAGGTGGCGACGCACTCCGCGATGCCGGCGAGCAGCGGCTGCTCGCTGTCGCAGAGCTCCCGCAGCACGTCGTAGTCGGGAGGCAGCATCTCGGGGACCGCGCTCAGCACTGTCGCGCTGGCCCGCAGCAGGGTGTCCGGCGGGGCCGGGGGCAGCCGCCGGAGGGTGACGAGCTGGCGTGCGGCTCTCGGGCCGTAGCCCATGAACAGGCTCGTCGTGCAGAACACCGCGGCGGCGCGGGCGACTTCGACGTATTCGGGCTCGGGGTAGTAGTGCGACAGCGGCGGGCCGGTGTCCGCGGCGAGGGCTGTGAGGCGCGGGTAGCTGGAGCCGGTGGACCACAGGGCGGCGAGGACGGCGGTGAGGGCGGCGGTGGTGGGGCCGTCCGTACGGGCCAGGGCGTGCCGCAGGGCCAGCACGAGGTTGTCCTGCTCGGCCCTGATCCGCTCCCAGGCGGCCCGCGGTTCCGAGCCGAAGAACCAGTCGTGGTACGCGACCCCGAAGTCCCGCGCCCAGGCGAGGAACCGGCCGACTGCCTCCTCGTCCTCGCCCGCCTCCGCACGCCGGGCCGCGCTGAACTCCCGTACGGTCTCCAGCATCCGGAACCGCAGGCCGCCCGGGGAGTCGGCGACGGTGAGCAGCGACTGACCCGCCA
This sequence comes from Streptomyces sp., assembly GCA_035556995.1. Taxonomy (GTDB): domain Bacteria; phylum Actinomycetota; class Actinomycetes; order Streptomycetales; family Streptomycetaceae; genus Streptomyces. Next base: position 6,769 of record DATMEI010000347.1, on the reverse strand, counting down.
ACTGCTCAAGCAGCAACAGCGCATCCTCGCCGAGAACCTGCTCCGCCGCCTCGCCGGAGAAGCCGCCGGGGAAGACGGACAGCGTGCGCAGCGCCGCCCTGGCGTCCTCCGCGAGCAGGTTCCAGCTCCACTCCACGACCGCGTGCAGCGTGCGGTGCCGCTCCGGCACGTCCCGCGCCCCGCCGCGCAGCAGCGCGAACCGGTCGCCGAGGCGGCGGGCGATCTCCGGCACCGAGAGGACCCGTACCCGTGCCGCGGCCAACTCCACGGCGAGCGGCAGCCCGTCGAGGTGGCGGCACAGCTCGGCCACCGCGTCCGGCGGCAGGTCCACGCCGGGCCGTGCGGCACGGGCCCGCTGCGTGAACAGCTCGACCGAGGTGTCGAGGCCGAGCTCCGGCAGCGCGTACGCCGCCTCCGATGTGAGGCCGAGGGGGGCCCGGCTGGTGGCGAGCACCCGCAGGTCCCTCGAGGACGAGACCAGGGCCGCTGCGAGGTCGGCGGCGCCCCGTACGACCTGTTCGCAGTTGTCGAGGACCAGCAGAACCGGCCCGGAGCCGAGCGCGCCGAGGATGCCGGACACCGCGTCGGCCGAAGGGGGGCCGCTCTCCCCCAGACTTCTCCCCCACGCTTCGCTGGGAGGGACCCCCACGGGGGGACCCCCTGCGCCGGGCCGCCCCTCGCCCGCGCCGAGCGCGGAGGCCACCTCGGCGGCCACGTCCTCGTCCGCGGTGACGCCGGCGAGCGGCACGAAATACACCACGCGCTGCTCGGCCCGGCGGCTGACGGCGTACGCGAGCCGGGTCTTGCCGAGGCCGCCGGGGCCGACGACGGTGACGGCGCGGGAGGTGCGCAGCAGCCGCTCCACCGCCGCGATGTCCTCGTCGCGGCCGAGGAGCGGGTTCGGCTCGTGCGGCACGCCGTGCCTGACCACGGGCGCTTCGCCGCGCAGCAACTCCTGCTGTACGGCCCTGAGCCCGGCGCCCGGATCCGTGCCGAGCTCGTCGCGCAGGTCACGGCGGTACGCCTCGTACTGCATCAGCGCGGCTGACGGGCCCGCCGTCGCCGCCTTGCCCCGCAGCAGCTCGGCGAGCACCTCCTCGTCGCGCGGATGCTCCGAGGCGGCCACGGCCAGCGGCCCGGCCGCCTCCGCGTGCCGCCCCAGCCGGGCGAGCGCGAGCGCCTGCGCGCGTACGAGCGTGCCGCGGACGGGGGCGCGCTCGGCGTGCAACGCGGCTACGGGGTCGTCGGTGCCGCCGGCCCCGTCAGGGGTGCCCTCCCACAGCGCGAGCCCGGCCTCGGCCTCGGACAGGGATCCCGCGTGGTCCCCGGCCCTGGCCCGGTCCGCGCTCGCGGCGGCGTGCAGCAGCAGGGCGGAGCTGTCGACCTGATCCTCGGCGAGGGTGAGCCGGTATCCGGTCGGCGTGCTTGCGAGGACGCCGTCGCCCAGCTGCGCCCGCGCCCTGGACACGAGGACCTGCACCGCCTTTCCCGGCCGCTCCGGCAACTCGTCCGGCCACAGCCCTTCCACGAGCCGCTCGGTGCTGCATCCCGCGCGCAAGTCGCCCGCGAGCAGTGCGAGGAGGCCGCGGAGCCGGGGCGCGGTGACCTGCCGGCCGCGATAGGCGACACGCGGCAGCAGAGTCAGGTCGGTGGTCACCAGTGCAGATTAGCCAAGGCCGCCGACGCCCGAACTCCCACTGCCCGGACGCCCCTTGCCCAACACGCACCGGCCGCCCCCACCCCATCGGCGCGGAGACACTCCCATGTCCCATGTCCGGGTGTTCGGAGAGTCACAGGCAGGGTTGCTGTCTCGTCGTATGAGGTGCAGGTAATCCTCGATCTTCTAGGAGTAGTTGATGAACCTCGCGCTGTGGATCGCTGCCGGACTGCTGGCCGCGGTAGCCCTGACCGGCGGCATCACCAAGACATTCGTGCCCAAGGAGAAGCTGGCTGCGGCCAACGGCGGGGGATGGACCGGAGACGCCGGCATCGGCTTCGTCAAGACCCTCGGCGTGCTCGAGATCCTGGCCGCGGCGGGCCTGATCCTGCCCGCCGTGCTCGGCATCGCACCGGTTCTGGTGCCCGTGACCGCCGTCTGCTGGGTCCTGCTGATGGTCGGCGCGATGATCACCCATGGCCGACGCGGCGAATCCCGGTTCGTTGCGCTGAACTTGATCTATCTCGCGCTTGCAGCATTCATTGCGTGGGGCCGCTTCGGCCCCGAGTCCTTCACCGGCTGACCATCAGGTCGGTTGAATCAGTTGACCCGCGTCACTTCGATCGCTCTTGCGCCGCGGCTGGGGGGCGTCGTGCGGGAGGCGGCTGACATTCGCCCTACTTCGGTGCCTGGAAGCCGCCGATCTTCTGCTCGAGCAGTTCGGCCAGCCGCAGCGGGGTGCGGTCGGCGAACATCGGACCGATGAGCTGCACTCCCACCGGCAGACCCTCGGGGGACCGGCCCGCTGGTATGGCGGTGGCAGGCAGGCCGGGCATGGTGGCCAGACCGGCCCAGACGAGCTGGTCGAGGTACGGGTACTCGACGCCGTCGATGTCGATCCGGCGTTCCAACAGATCGGGGTTGTGGTCGTGGGGGAACGCGGGGGTCGGCGTGATCGGACACACCACGGCGTCGAACTCGGCGAACAGCTGCCGCCAGCCGTGGCGGTGGAGCTCGCGACGGTCGTTCGCCTCGATCCAGTCGCGGTGGCTGAACACCATGCCGCGCAGCCGCGCCGCGTCGAGACTCTGGTCGTGTGCGCTCAGTCCGGTGGCGCGGGTCCGCAGCTGCTCGTACGCCTCGACGGGAAAACGCGCAACGGAGCTCGAAAACAGCAACTGCGTGTAGAGCATCGCGGCTTCGGTCAGATCAGGCAGCAGCGGACTGTGCCGTTCGACGCGGGCGCCGCCGTCGGCCAGCGCGTCGGCCACCCGGCTCACGCCCGCCCGCACCGCGGACCCGGTCGGAATGAGCGGATGCTCGTCGAGGACCAAGACCCGGAAGTCGCGTAGCCGCTCGCGGCGCGCGGGCGGCAGCGTCACGTGGTGCGCCACGCCGAACGTCAGTGGGTCCGGTCCGGCCATGACGTCGAGCAGGAGCGTGAGGTCGCGGGCGGCGCGCGCCATCGGACCGACGACGGCGAGGTCGAGGTCGACCGGCAATGCCGGCTCGGACGGCGGGACCATACCGCGGTTCGCGGCCAGCCCGAGTGTCGGCTTGTGCGCGTAGACACCGCAGAAATGCGCGGGGGTGCGCAGCGAACCGGCGATGTCGGAGCCGATGGACAGCGCGCCGAACCCGGACGCCAGGGCCGCCGCCGATCCACCGGAGGATCCGCCCGAGGTGCGACCGTGATCCCACGGGTTGTCGGTGGTGCCGTAGATCTCGTTGAAGCTCTGCACATCTTGCAGCCCCAACGGCACATTGGTCTTACCGAGCACCACCGCCCCGGCGGCCTTGAGCCGCGACACCTGTACCGCGTCCTCGGCCGGCACATGGTCCCGGTGCGGCGGCATGCCCCAGGTCGTGGGCAGCCCGGCGATGTTGTAGGACTCTTTGACCGTCACCGGAATACCAAGCAGCGGCCGGTCCTCGCCGCGGGCCCGCGCCTGGTCGGCACCGCGCGCGGCGGCCCGCGCACGGTCGAAGTCCGGCACACAGATCGCGTTGATCACCTTGTCGTCGCGCTCGATACGGGCAATCGCCTCGTCGGTCAGTTCCGCCGAGGTCACTTCACCGGCACGCAAGGCAGCCGCGAGTTTTTCGGCCGTCTGAAGATTCCATTCCATGAATCCGGGACCGTACTGGCCTCTGGAGCAGGTCATGAAATGCCGCTTCGCACAAGGGAATGGGTGTCTCAGTACTCAGCCACAGCACCCGCGCCTGATCGCGTCCCCAAACGTGGCGGCGCCGACAGAGCGGCCATGGCCACGGACAACGCACCGGCCGAAGTCCGCGCACCAGGCGCGCGGGCACAGTGCTCACTGCTGCTCCCACGTGGGGTGCTGGCTGTGCCCTGAGGGCACACCGAGGGCACATGGGGGTGGGAAGTGGCGCCGATCGATGGCAACCACCGGCATGGTTTCCGCCGCTCACTCACTGTGTCTCCGAATCGGCACAGGTCATGTGAAGGGGGCGGCACCTCCGCACAGGTGCCGCCCCCTTCGGGTTTCCCGGGCACGCCCCGCCGCCGGTGAGGGTGGGCGGGCGAGGGGCGGTCCAGGAAGTCGGGGCCGTGAGTGGCCTCTTCGGGAGGCTTCCGGAGCTGCGGGCTCAGGAAGCCGCGGGCTCAGGAAGCCGCCGCCCGCCCCGCCTCCAGCCGTGCGACCGGAATGCGGAACGGCGAGCAGGAGACGTAGTCGAGCCCCACCTCGTGGAAGAAGTGCACCGACTCGGGGTCGCCGCCGTGTTCGCCGCATACGCCGAGCTTGAGGTCCGGGCGGGTGGCCCGGCCCTTCTCCACCGCGAAACGTACGAGCTCGCCGACGCCTTCCTTGTCGATGGTCTCGAAGGGCGATACGCCGAAGATGCCCTTCTCCAGGTACGCGGTGAAGAAGCTGGCCTCCACGTCGTCCCGGCTGAAGGCCCACACGGTCTGTGTGAGGTCGTTGGTGCCGAAGGAGAAGAAGTCGGCCGACTCGGCGATCTGGCCGGCCGTGAGCGCGGCGCGCGGCAGCTCGATCATGGTGCCGAGCGTCAGGTTCAGTTCGACCTCGTGCCGCGCCTCGACCTCGGCGATGACCCCCTCGGCCTCCTCGCGGACGATCTCCAGCTCCTGCACGGTGCCCACCAGCGGAATCATGATCTCCGCACGGGGGTCGCCGCCGCCGGCCAAGCGCTCGGCCGCGGCCTCCGCGATGGCGCGCACCTGCATCGTGAACAGTCCGGGCACGACCAGCCCGAGCCGTACGCCGCGCAGCCCCAGCATCGGGTTCTGCTCGTGCAGCCGGTGTACGGCCTGCAGCAGGCGCAGGTCGTTCTCGTTGGCGTCCTTGCGGGACTCGGCGAGCGCCACCCGTACCGAGAGTTCGGTGATGTCGGGCAGGAACTCGTGAAGCGGCGGGTCCAGCAGCCGTACGGTCACCGGCAGCCCGTCCATCGACTCCAGCAGCTCGATGAAGTCGCCCTTCTGCAGCGGCAGCAGGGACTCCAGCGCCTCGTCGCGCTCCTCTTCGGTGTCGGCGAGGATGAGCCGCTCGACGAGGCTGCGCCGCTCGCCGAGGAACATGTGCTCGGTGCGGCACAGGCCGATGCCCTGGGCCCCGAACCGCCTTGCGCGGGAGGCGTCTTCGGCGTTGTCGGCGTTGGCGCGTACGCGCAGTCGTCGCACCCGGTCCGCGTAGGCCATGATCCGGTGCACTGCCTTGACCAGTTCGTCGGCGTCGTCGGCGCCCGCGTGCATGCGCCCCTCGAAGTACTCGACGACAGGCGACGGCACGACGGGCACCTCACCCGCGTACACCTTGCCGGTGGAGCCGTCGATCGAGACGACGTCGCCCTCCTCGATCACCCGCCCCTCCGAGGTCTTCAGGCAGCGCCGCTTGGTGTCGACCTCCAGCTCCTCCGCACCGCAGACACAGGTCTTGCCCATGCCGCGGGCGACGACGGCGGCGTGTGACGTCTTGCCGCCGCGCGAGGTGAGGATGCCTTCGGCGGCGAGCATGCCGTCCAGGTCGTCGGGGTTGGTCTCACGGCGGATGAGGATGACCTTCTCGCCCGAACGGGACCACTTGATCGCGGTGTAGGAGTCGAAGACCGCCTTGCCGACCGCCGCGCCCGGCGAAGCCGCGATGCCCCAGCCGATCTGGTCGGCGCCCTTCACCCCGCCGTTGCTGTCGAAGCGGGGGAACATCAGCTGCGCGAGCTGGCTGCCGTTGACCCGCTGAAGCGCCTCCGCCTCGTCGATGAGGCCCTGGTCGACGAGTTGCGTGGCGATACGGAAGGCGGCGGCGGCCGTACGTTTGCCGACCCGCGTCTGCAGCATCCACAACTTGCCGCGCTCGATGGTGAATTCGATGTCGCACAGGTCCCTGTAGTGCGTCTCCAGGGTCTCCATGATCTGCATCAGCTCGTCGTACGAGGACTTGTCCAGCCGCTCGAGTTCGGCGAGCAGCACGGTGTTGCGGATGCCTGCGACGACGTCCTCGCCCTGTGCGTTCTGCAGGTAGTCGCCGTAGACGCCCTGATGGCCGGTGGCCGGGTCACGGGTGAAGGCGACGCCGGTGCCCGAGTCGGGGCCGAGGTTGCCGAAGACCATGGAGCAGATGTTGACGGCCGTGCCCAGGTCGTGCGGGATGCGTTCCTGGCGGCGGTAGAGCTTGGCGCGGTCGCCGTTCCACGAATCGAAGACCGCCTTGACCGCGAGGTCCATCTGTTCGCGCGGATCCTGCGGGAAGTCCCGTCCGGTCTCCTTCAGCACCAGGCCCTTGAACTTCTCGGCCAGGGCCTGCATGTCGGCCGTGTCCAGCTCGATGTCGCTCTTGGCGCCCTTGAGGTGCTTGGCCTGCTCCATCGCCTCGGAGAAGACTTCGCCGTCCATGCCCAGCACCGTGTCGCCGAACATCTGGATGAGGCGGCGGTAGGAGTCCCAGGCGAAGCGTTCGTCTCCGGACTGTGCGGCAAGGCCGTGCACCGAGTCGTCGGAGAGCCCGATGTTGAGGACGGTGTCCATCATCCCGGGCATCGAGAACTTCGTACCGGAGCGCACGGAGACGAGGAGCGGGTCGTCGGCCTGGCCGAGCTTCTTGCCCATCTTCTGTTCCAGCGCGTCCA
>DATMEI010000346.1:0-2186 GCA_035556995.1 Streptomyces sp. | reverse complement strand
TAGAAGCGCTTGACGTCCTCGTGCAGCAGGGTGTGCTGCGTGATCTCGTTCTTGAAGACGGAGAGCTCGTCGACCGTGGGCAGCTCGCCGTTGATCAGCAGGGAGGCCACCTCCAGGAAGGTGGAGCGCTCGGCCAGCTGCTCGATCGGGTAGCCGCGGTAGCGGAGGATGCCCTGCTCACCGTCGAGGTAGGTGATGGCGGATTTATAGGCGGCGGTGTTCCCGTAACCGCTGTCCAGCGTCACCAGACCGGTCTGGGCGCGGAGCTTCCCGATGTCGAAGCCCTTGTCGCCGACAGTTGAGTCGATCACCGGGTAGGTGTACTCGTCGCCATCGCCGTACCGCAGTACTACAGAGTTGTCGCTCACGTCATCCCTCACCGACGTAGTGCCTCTTCTTCGAGGTGCCCTGACTGTCTCTACCATCCCCCATTTGGCTCAGGAGAGTGCACTCGGGGTCGACCATTGGGCCTATCGGCGGCACTCAGTGCCGCCAACCTGCTCATCTTGCCCTGTTCGCCCTGCTTCCGGAAGCCAGGATGGTTCCTACCCACCCCGACGTGGCATTTCCCACCCGCCGGCCAGCCGATGGTCGAGCGCGGTGAAGCGTCTGCCCGCCGAAACGGTGCGCACTGCCTGTCCTATCGCCTTACGGGAGCCGACCAGCACGACCAGCTTCTTGGCCCGCGTGACGGCTGTGTAGAGGAGGTTCCGCTGGAGCATCATCCAGGCCCCGGTGGTGACCGGGATCACCACGGCCGGGTACTCGCTGCCCTGCGAGCGGTGGATCGTCACGGCGTACGCGTGTGCCAGCTCGTCCAGCTCGTCGAAGTCGTACCCCACCTCCTCGTCCTCGTCCGTCAGCACCGTCAACCGCTGATCGTCCGGCTGGAGCGCGGTGACCACGCCGACCGTGCCGTTGAAGACGCCGTTCTTTCCCTTCTCGTAATTGTTGCGAATCTGAGTGACCTTGTCGCCGACCCGGAAGACCCGGCCGCCGAATCGCTTCTCGGGGAGGTCTGGGCGGGCGGGTGTGATGGCCTGCTGGAGCAGCCCGTTGAGGGTGCCCGCACCGGCCGGGCCGCGGTGCATGGGAGCGAGAACCTGCACATCCCGGCGCGGGTCGAGCCCGAATTTGGCCGGAATACGACGGGCAGCGACATCCACGGTGACCCGTCCGGCGTCCTCCGTCTCGTCCTCGACGAAGAGAAAGAAGTCGCTGAGGCCCGAAGTGATCGGCTGGACACCGGAGTTGATGCGGTGGGCGTTGGTGACCACTCCGGACTGCTGCGCCTGCCGGAAGATCCTTGTCAGCCGGACGCAGGGCACGGGCCCGCCGTCGGCGAGCAGATCCCGCAGCACCTCGCCCGCGCCGACGCTCGGCAACTGGTCGACATCCCCCACAAGCAGCAGATGCGCGCCCGGGGCCACGGCCTTGACCAGCTTGTTGGCGAGCAGCAGATCGAGCATGGACGCCTCGTCGACGACCACCAGATCGGCGTCGAGCGGCCGGTCGCGGTCGTACGCCGCGTCACCGCCCGGTCTGAGTTCGAGCAGCCGGTGCACGGTGGACGCCTCGGCTCCGGTGAGCTCGGCGAGCCGCTTGGCCGCCCGCCCGGTGGGGGCAGCCAGCACGACCTTGGCCTTCTTGGCGCGGGCCAGCTCGACGATGGAGCGCACCGTGAACGACTTACCGCAGCCCGGCCCGCCCGTCAGCACGGCGACCTTCCGGGTGAGGGCGAGCCTGACCGCCGCCTCCTGCTCCGGCGCCAGCTGCGCTCCCGTACGCTCCGCGAGCCAGCTCAGCGCCTTGTCCCAGTCGACGTCCTGGAAGCCCGGCATCCGGTCCTCGCCGCCCCGCAGCAGCCGCCCCAACTGGGCGGCGAGAGAGAGCTCCGCCCGGTGGAAGGGCACCAAATACACGGCCGTCGCCGGCTCTCCGCCGTCCGGTGCGGGCACCCGCTCCCGTACGACACCTTCCTCCTCGCCGGCCAGCTCCGCGAGGCACTCGATGACCAGGCCGGTGTCCCCCTGGAGCAGCTTCACGGCGTCCGAGATCAGCTGCTCCTCGGGCAGGAAGCAGTGGCCCTGGTCGGTCGACTGGGACAGGGCGTACTGCAGTCCCGCTTTCACCCGCTCCGGGCTGTCGTGCGGGATGCCGACGGCCTGCGCGATCTTGTCGGCGGT
>DATMEI010000345.1:0-9787 GCA_035556995.1 Streptomyces sp. | reverse complement strand
GCCTCGAGGCCCAGCTCGGGACCAGCCTGTTCCTGCGGCAGGGCCGCGGACTCGTGTTGAGCCCCTCGGGCGGTGCCCTGGTCGCGCCGGCCCGCGAAGTGGTCCGCTCCCTCGATGTCGCCCGCGAAGCGGTCGCGGCTGTGGACGGCCTGCGCGGCGGGCAGTTGCGCATCGCCTCCATGCCGTCCCAGGTCGTCAGTCCCCTCACCGGGCTCATCGCCGCCTACGCCGACGCCTACCCCCACGTGCAGGTGGCGGTGGTGGCCGCCGCCCGGCCCGACGACGTCCGCGACGCCCTTCGCAGAGGTGTGGCCGAGATCGGCATCGTCGCCGCCGCCGGCACCCACGAGGTGTTCGCAGACCTCGATCATGTGCCCATCGAGACGCAGTCGTTCGTGCTCGTCGCCCGCGACGACGTCGAACTTCCGCCCGGGGACCGCCCCCTCGCCGTCGACGAGCTCTCCGGGCTCAGCCTCATCGCCGGCCAGCAGGGAACGGGAATGCGCCGGGTCGCAGATGACATCGTCGCCGCGACCGACTGCCGTATCGCGGTCGAGATCGAGCACCGCGAGGGGCTGCTCCCGCTGGTCCTCAGCGGCGTGGGAGTGGCCGTCGTCGCCGACTCCTGGCGCCCCCTCGCCGACGCGGTCGGGCTGCGCGTCCGGCGGCTCGCCGTCGAGGACGCCCTCGACGTGGGGCTGGTCTGGCAGCGCCACCGCCTCAGCCCCGCTGCCGCGGTGTTCGTCGCAGTCATCAAAGGCGCCGGCTTCGGCGGCGACACGGGACCCGGCGGTCCGGACGACCGGGAACGCCGTCAGGCAGAGCAGGACGCCGGTGAAGGCCGGGGCGAGGGCGGGGGCGGGGCTCAGCGCGACCGATAGGCAAGTCTTATCGAACAGGTTGCAAACGGGTCTTAGACAGTCACTGACCCGTCAGCGTTCCATGGGGACCATGACCACTCGCTACCGCATCGCTCTCATCCCCGGCGACGGCATCGGCGCCGAGGTGCTGCCGCCCGCCTGCGCCGTCCTCGACGCCGTCGGCAAGCGCCATGGGCTCACGTTCGCTTACGACACGTTCGACTGGTCCTGTGAGCGCTACGCCGCCGAGGGCGCGATGATGCCGGCCGACGGCCTGGACCGCATTCGGAACCACGACGCCGTGCTCCTCGGCGCCGTCGGATGGCCCGGTGTGCCCGACCACGTCTCCCTGTGGGGTCTCCTCATCCCCATCCGCCGCCAGTTCCGCCAGTACGTGAACCTGCGTCCCATCAAGGTCCTCGAGGGCGTCCCCAGTCCGGTGGCGAAGGCCACCGGCGACGTCGACTTCGTCGTCGTCCGCGAGAACGTCGAAGGTGAGTACTCCGAGATCGGCGGACGCCTCAACCGCGGTTTTCCCGACGAGATGGCGGTCCAGGAGTCCGTCTTCACGCGGCGCGGCGTCGAACACATCCTCGACTACGCCTTCACCACGGCTCAGCAGCGCAAGGGCAACCTGGTGTCCGCAACCAAGTCCAACGGCATCATCCACACCATGCCGTTCTGGGACGAGCTCGTGAAGGAGGCCGGCGACCGGTTCCCCGATGTGACCTGGCGGCAGGAGCACATCGACGCCCTCGTCGCGAAAGTCGTCCTCGAACCGGCCCGGTTCGACGTCATCGTCGGCTCGAACCTGTTCGGCGACATTCTCTCCGACCTCGCAGCCGCCGTCGCCGGCGGCATCGGCATCGCTCCCGCGGCCAACCTCAACCCCGAGCGCGAGTACCCCTCCATGTTCGAGCCCGTCCACGGGTCCGCCCCCGACATCGCCGGCAAGGGCGTCGCCAATCCCCTGGGCGCGATCTGGTGCGCCTCGATGATGCTCGACCACCTCGGTCACCCCGAGGCCGGCGCCGAGGTCTTCGACTCGTTCGCCTCCGTGCTCGCAACCACCGACGTCCGTACGCGCGACCTCGGCGGGACCGCCGGCACGAAGGACTTCACCGACCTGGTGCTCGAGGGCATCGCCCGCCGCTAGCAGGTACCGCCTCCAGTAAGGACCGCCCCTAGTAGGGACCGCCTCCGCGATGGTCGGGGCGGCGCGGAATGCGCTGGGTGTCCGAGGGGCCCTGAGGCGGTCCGGGGGGCTGTTGCTGCGGTCCCTGCGGGGGCTCCTGAGGGCCGGGACGTCCGGCGTCCCACGGGTCCCACTCCTCGGCGGGCGTGGAGTCGTCGTAGCGGCCGGGCGGCGGCCCGTAACCCTCGTCCGCCTGGTACGCGCCGTGCGGTCCGGGCGTCGTCCCGAAGGGCCCGTAGGGCTGGGGCGACTCGGAGTACTCGTAGCCGTCGTCGTAGGGCTCGTAGCGGTCGCCCTCGTCGATGCGCGCGTGCGCTCCGCGGCGCCGGGCGCGCACATGGCGGCCCCGCATCACGAGCGCGCCGATGAGCAGCAGCGCACCGCCGCCCGCCGCATAGCCCGCGCCCTCGCCGAGGCCGTTTCCGCCGGCGGTGAGGCTTCCAGCGTCCTGGCCCTGGCGGACCATCCACAGCGCGGTGAAGCCGAGCACGATCAGTCCCGCCAGTGCCACGAAGAAGCGTGACCGCAGCAGGACGGCGATCAGTGTGAGCGCCCCGGCGACGATCATCGGCAGGAAGAGCCCCGTCCAGAGGCCCGCCTGCGTGTCGGTGATGCCGGTGGCCGTGAAGAGGTCCTGGACACGGAAATAGCGGCCGTCGCGCCCCCCGTACCAGGAGCGGAAGGGGCTCCATGCCGCTGCCGCCGCTCCGGCGAGTGCGAGCAGGATGCCGAGCAGGTTCCGGACCATCGCCTTCGCCTCGCTTCCCGGTGCCCGAGCCCGGCCCGCACCCCGTAAGCGTCGGGATGCGGGGGCCGGCACCGAAGGGTGCGTAGTCCTATGTGAAAGCTACGCCCGCGGGGGCCTCTCCGCCACTTCGGAACGTCCTGTGAGAGGCACACACCGGTGCGGATCGCGGCCGGCGACGAAGGGGGTACGGCGGCCGTCACAAGGGCCGGTAAAAAACGGCGTCCGTGAGGAACTCCCCGGCCCCGGGACGCGTCCCCGCCCAGGGGTATCCGCCCCAATGACCATGACAACCATCGGGGGTTCTCATCCATGTCGCGTCATCTCAAGCTCATCGCCGCGGTGGCGGTCGTGCTCGTCGCCGTCAGCGGCTTCAGCCCGGCCAAGAGCGGCGGTAAGGGCGGCAGCCGGAGCAGCAGCAAGGGCGGCGGGGGCTGCAGCAGTTCGAGCTCCAGCAGCCACAACAGCAGCAGCAGCAGCTACGACGGCAAGGACAGCTACGACTCGGACTACGGCGACGGGTACAAGAGCGACTCGCGTCGCTACAACAACACCACCGGTTCGAGCGGATCGAGGAACAGCAGCTCGAGCAGCGACAGTTCGCCCACCGGGACCGTCACGCAGTGCGCGGCGGACTCCGGTACGGACGCCAAGGCCGTGGTGAGCGTCAACAACCCGAACGGCAGTCGCAGGACCTACAGCGTCAAGGTCGAATTCAGCGATACGGCCGGCACCTTCGTCGACTACGGAACGGCCCGGGTCAACGTCGGCGCCAACGAGAGGAAGCCGGTGGACGTGCGCATGGACAACCCGGCCCGCATCGACGAGGTGTCCGACTGCGAGGTCGTGTCCGTCAGTTGACGTAAGCGATGAGGGTGGGGCGGGGGAAGCGGAAGGGGCGGGCCTCTGGGGCCGCCGGCCCGTTCTCGCTGTGGGGCATCAGGGCGAGCAGTCGTCCGTGATGCCCCGCCACCTCGCCCCGGCCGATGGGCCGGAGCGCGCTTCGCGCAGGGGCGGAGCTGTCGGCTGTCGGCGGCTCTACGACGCCCGTCCGCCGGCCACCTGGGTTTCGTCCGGTACGGAGGTCTGGTGCCGGTCGAGAACGGTGAACTCCCCGAAGGCCGTGTGCCGGTCGGCGGGCGCCGGAGCGGCTGATAACCCCAGGAGCCCGGCCGCGACCGCGCAGAGAGCGATGATCTTCTTCGTGTGGCCCATCTGGGATCCTCCCGGTCGGATGCCGACGGCCCCTGCCGTGGCCCCGGCAGAGGCGAAATACCCGTTGATCTCTCGGCGTACACGGCCGCACAGACGCGAGGCGCCTGTCGACGGCTCCCCCTCCGAGCCGTCGGCAGGCGCCCAACGCCTGTCCCCCGTGGTGAATTGGTCTAGTCAGCCGGTTCGCTGGACTGATGACGGTCCATCACCCGGATGTCCTCGTCGGTCAGTTCCTCGGCCGGCTCGACGGGGTCGCCCGCCGGGTTGATGGACTGGTGACGGTCCTTGGTGACGAGATCCTCGTCAGGAGCTTCCTCGACCTCGGTCGGTGCCTCTGCCTTTGCTGTCATTTCGTGTGTAGTCATGGTGGCTTGCTCCTTGGGCTGATCGAAATGTGCGGTACGACCGGCCCGGCAGTTCCCCCGAGGACTGCCGGACCGTCGCTCCAGAGCCGCACACCCTAACCAAAACCAAGGGGTGCGACTTTCCCCCGTGCCGGTCGTCTGCCCCCCGACGCGACGAACCGACATGCAGAAGAATGGCGTGACACGATAAACGATCGATGAACGTTCCGTATGTGGCCGCGTTTACGCGACGACAGATGAGGTGAGCAGGCCCCTTACCTCGGCCGCCTCCACCGTCCCCAGCTCGTCGAAGATGCTGAGCGCTTCCCGCCAGCACGCCCGTGCCCGGTCCGGCTGGTGCAGCGTCTCCAACGATTTGCCGAGCACCAGAAGGACGGTGCCCCGCCGCCATTCGCCGCCGATACCGCGCAGGGCGAGCGCCCGCTCCGCCTGGCCGGCCGCCAACGCGACCTGGTGGGAGGCGAGATACACCTCTGCCAGCCGGAAGTGGGTCATCCCTTCCCACAGGTGCTGGCGGCTGTGCCGGAAGATCTCCAGGGCTTCCAGGAACTTCCGCTCGGCGTCCTCCAGCCTCCTGGCTGCGGTGAGGGCGATGCCGAGAGCGTAGAGACCGTTGGCAAGCCGCATCGACACATCGAGCTGCCGGTAGATGACAACTGCCCGCTCGGCGAGCGTGACAGCGCTGGCCGCACGCCCGGTGCCGATATGGGCGCGTGCGATGTTGCACAGGGCGCTGGCCTCGGAGGGCTGGTTGCCGTACTCCTGGAAGGTCACCAGCGCCTGGCTCAGATACCCCTCCGCATCGGCGTGCCGTCCCTGGTAGTTGGCCACGATGCCCCGGTCGTTGAGCGAGTAGGAGGAGGAGATGAGGTCCTCGGCTGCCGCGCCCAGCTCCCCCGCCATCCTGGCCTCCTCATCGGCCTCGTCGAAGGAGCCGGTGGTCAGGTGAAGTCCCGTCAGTACAGACCGTGCGCGGGCCTCCGCGTGGCCGTCCTCCGCTGCCCGGGCGGCCTCCTTGAGCTCCTGCGTCGTCAGTTCGTACTGCCGCACGTTGATGCCGGCCTCTGCCAGATCGCTCGTCGCCATCAGCAGATCGACAGCTTTACGCAGAGTGCTGCCCGACCCCAACTGGCGTGCGGCGGACAGGAAGCACGCGGACTCGGCGAAGAGCCAGTCGATGGCGGTGGTCTGGTCGGTGAAACGCAGACCCGGTGCTGCGGTGTCCTCCAGGTGGTCGACCAGGCGTTCACCGGGACGCTCCAGTGCGTAGACGCACTTCGCCGTCGCGAGATAGAAGTCCAGGAGCCGGGAGAGTGCCGATTCCCTTTCGGAGGGCGGCTGTTCGTCCCGTTCGGCGCAGGCGCGGGCGAAGAGACGCACCAGGTCGTGGAAGCGGTAGCGGCCCGGCGCCGCCGATTCGAGAAGTGACGCGTCGACCAGTGACTCCAGCAGACCCTCCGTCCTCGCGGCAGGCCGCTCGAGCAGGGCCGCCGCCGCGTGCACGGAGATGTCGGGTCCGTCGGCGAGGCCCAGCAGGCGGAACGCGCGGGCCGGTTCGGGTTCGAGCTGCCCGTAGCCGAGTTCGAAGGTTGCCTTGACGGCCTGGTCGCCCACCTGGAGTTCGTCCAGGCGTCTGCGTTCGTCGGCGAGCTTCGAGGCGAGCGCGGAGACCGTCCAGGTGCGGCGGGACGCGAGACGCGCCGCTGCGATACGGATGGCGAGCGGCAGGAACCCGCACGCGCCGACCACATCCATTGCCGCCTGGCGCTCGGCGGAGACGCGCTCCTCGCCCACGATGCGCGTGAAGAGCGTCATCGCCTCGTCGGGGCTCATGACATCCAGGTCCACCAGGTGTGCACCGGCAAGGTCGACCATCCGTGCCCTGCTGGTGATCAGCGCCGCGCAGCCTGCCGCGCCGGCGAGGAGGGGACGGACCTGCGCCGCATCGCGGGCGTTGTCCAGCAGGGTGAGCACGCGGCGGCCGGACAGGAGCGACCGGAAGAGCGCGGCCCGTTCCTCC
Source organism: Streptomyces sp. (assembly GCA_035556995.1). GTDB lineage: Bacteria > Actinomycetota > Actinomycetes > Streptomycetales > Streptomycetaceae > Streptomyces. The sequence continues at coordinate 3,387 of DATMEI010000345.1, read as the reverse complement.
ACACCATCCGGTATGCGGGCGTCCTCGACGCCGAGGGAACGCAGGAACGCGCCCAGCACGGCCCCCGGTTCGGCTGAGGAACGTCCCGCACCCTGAAGGTCGACATAGAGCTGGCCGTCCGGGAAGTACTTGGCCGCGGAGTGCGCGACGTGTACGGCCAGAGTCGTCTTGCCCACTCCGCCGATGCCCGCCACGGCGGAGACGGCCATCACGGTGCCCTCGGCCTGGGCGAGTTCGTCCCGCAGCTCCGCGACGAAGGCGGTACGACCCGTGAAGTCGGCGACGGTGGCGGGGAGTTGGGCAGGCTGGGTGGGCTTCGGCGTGCTGGGGCCCGCAGGTTCGTCGGGTGCGAGGGCAAGGCTTTCGTCGGCGCCCAGGATGCGCTGGTGGAGTTCGGCGAGTTCGGAACAGGGGTCGACGCCCAGCTCGTCGGCGAGCAGACGCCGGGTGTCGGCGTACACGGCGAGCGCCTCGGCCTGCCGGCCGCTGCGGTAGAGGGCGAGCATCAGCAGCTCGCGCAGACGTTCACGCAGCGGGTGCGCGGCGGTGAGGGCGGTGAGTTCGGAGACGGCCTGCGCGTGGAAGCCCAGTTGGAGGTCCAGGTCGAGACGGTGCTCCAGCAGCGAGAGCTGCCGCTCACTGAGACGGTCGCGCTGTCTCTCCGCGAAGGGCCCCGGAACGTGTGCCAGGGGCTCGCCGCTCCACTGGTCGAGAGCCGCCGAGTACAGGTCGCGGGCCCGTGAACGGTCGCCGCTCGCGGCCGACTTCTCGGCGTCGGCGACGTGCCTGGTGGCGGTGTCGAGGTCGAGGACGACGTCGGCGTGTGCGCGGCTCGTACGGACCGCGTAGCCCCCGGACTCGCTCACCAGCACGTCCGCGTCGGGGCCGAGAGCCTTGCGGATGCGTGAGGCGTACGTACGCAGCGCGGCCTTCGCCTGGTCCGGGGGGTCTTCGCCCCACACGGCGTCGATCAGCTCCTCCGCTGTCGCGGTGCGGCCGCCCCGCAGAAGGAGCGCCGCGAGCAGGGCACGCTGCTGCGGCGAGCCCATGGGGAGTTCCTGGTCACCACGCCGGGCGCAGACGGGTCCGAGCACGGCGAAGCACAGCTGGTGCTCCTGATGCTCGATGCCGCGGCCGACGTTTTCCTCGGCGCCCATGGTTGCCCCCTGGCTCCGTTCTACTTTCCGCAGGGGTCAGTCTGCCTTGCCTTTCAGGTGTACGTCAGCACGGCACCAGGTCCTCTACGAGTCCTTCGAACTTCGTGCGGAACACGGGCGCTTGGTGTGGTACCGGGCAATGTGGCGAGTGGTGGTCGCGGGGTGTCCCGGTGGCGACTCGGGGGCTGTTGTGCCGGGGCGTCTGTCCGTACGCCCCTGTCCGTCCACACGTCCGTACGCCCCTGTGTGTACGGCCGGGTGCCCTTCGCCGTACACACAGGGTTCCGTCATGTCAGCCCGGGCCGTCCAGCAGGACGGGCAGCGTGCGGTAGCCGTGCGCGATGAACGACTCCACCGGCTCCAACTCCCCTGCGGGAACGGCCAGTCGCAGCCCGGGGAAGCGTTCGAACAACGCGGGCAGCGCCGTACGCGCCTCCATGCGGGCGAGCGGTGCGCCCAGGCAGAAGTGCGCGCCGTGCCCGAACGAGAGGTGCTCCACGTCGGTGCGCTCCACGTCGAAGTCCCCTGCTGTGGGGCCGTGGCGGCCGGGGTCACGGCCGACGGCCGCGTATGTGGCGAGGATCGGGTCGCCCTGACGGATCGTCGCGCCGTCCGGCAGCTCGATGTCCTCGACCGCGTAACGCAGCGGCAGGCTGGCGATGCTCGGGGCCCAGCGCAGCGTCTCCTCGATGACGTCGTTCCACGAAGCCTCGCCCTCCAGCACCATCCGCAGCTGGCCGGGGTGGGTGAGCAGGGCGTGAACGGCGTTGCCGATCAGGTTGACGGTCGTCTCGTGTCCGGCGCCGATGACCAGCAGCAGCGTGTCGAGGAGTTCGACCTCGGAGAGCTTGGAGCCCTCGTCGTCGCGCGCCGAGACCAGCACACTCGTCAGATCCTCACCGGGCTGCTCACGCTTGAGGGCGACGAGAGCACCGAAGGCGCTCTGCACGTCCTGCGCGGTACGGGCCGCCTCCTCCGGAGAGACAGACGTGTCCATGATCCGCTCGACGAGCCGGGCCATCTCACCGCGCTGCTCCTCCGGGATGCCGAACAGCTCGCAGATGACGCCCATCGGCAGTGGATGGGAGTACGCGGCGCGCAGGTCGACCGGTTCGCCCTCCGGCGTGAGCGCCATCGCGTCCAGCAGCTGCCCGGTGATCCGCTCGACGCAGGGCAGCATCGCTTCGGTACGCCGCCCGGTGAAGGCCGGCGCGACGAGCTTGCGCAGACGGCGGTGCTCGGTGCCGTACGAGGTGAACATGTTGGTGACGCCGACCCACGACCGGATCCAGGTGTCGTGGAACTCGCCGCGCTGCCAGGCGGGCCAGTGCTGCCGCGGGTCCTTGGAGACGCGGGGATCGGTCAGCAGCTGCTTGAGCAGGTCCAGGCTGCTGACGGACCAGGCGCGTATGCCCGCGGGGAGTTCCACGAGGGCGGCGGGGCCGAGGGCGCGGAGGCGGTCCGCCTCCGCGTGGATCTCCCTTCCCACGGGATCGATGGGCACGGGGGCGGCTTCGGTGCCGGCGGGGGCTGCGGGGCGTGCGGGGTCGGGTATGGGCTCGGGCTCGACGTCGCGGTGCATTGCGGTCGGTTGTCCTAACTGCTGAGGGTGCTGTCCGGCCGTTCCCCGTCCCTGCGTGGCCCGCTGTCCCTGCTCTCCCATGGAGATGCTCCTGCCTGGTCGGGGCTGATCGGGGTGAACCGGGCCGGCAGTTGCGAGAGGGCGCGGTGGAACGGCCCGTTCCTGTACGTCAGCTCATCGTGGCGGACCGTCAGTTCGATGTCGGACAGCCATGCTGTCAGCCGCTCGATCGCGGTGGTCGCGATGAGCAGCGCGGGCCGCTGCACCGGGCAGGCGTGCGGGCCTGCCGCCCAGGCGAGGTGCGCACCGCCTCCCGAACCGCTCGCGCCGCCGCCCGTACCGGCCTCCGACCTGCCGTACTGGGTGTTGGCCGCCCCGTAGGAGACCATGACGAGCTGGCCGGTGCGGATCCACATGCCGTGGAAGTAGACGTCCCGCTTGGGGAAGTGCGCCGAATAGTTGGCCAGCGGCGGCTCGTTCTGCAGGACGTCGTGGATGGCGTCGCGCGGGGTGAGCGCGCCTCCGGACAACGTGCTGTAGTAACGGTCGTCGGTCAGCATCCGGGCCAGGGCGTTGCCGATGAGGTTCGCCGTCGGTTCGTTTCCGGCTGCCATCGTGAGCACCGTCTGGTGGATGACCTCTTCGTCT
>DATMEI010000344.1:0-7169 GCA_035556995.1 Streptomyces sp. | reverse complement strand
GAAGCCCGCGAGGCGGGGGGAGAAGACAGCGTCGCCGTCGGAGACGCGGAAGATCGCGTCGACGAGGTCGGCACCGGTGATGGTCTTGGTGACGTAGCCGCGGGCACCGCCGCGGATCACGCCGATGACGTCCTCGGCGGCGTCGGAGACGGACAACGCGAGGAAGCGCACGGGGGAGTCGACGCTGCCCATCAGGGACGCGCAGCGACGCAGGACTTCGACACCGCCGCCGCCCGGAAGGTGCACGTCCAGCAGGACGACCTCGGGCCGGGTGGCGGTGATGACGGAGACGGCCTGCTCGACGTCTCCCGCCTCGCCGACGACGTCGACGCCGGTGGTCTCGGTCCGGCCGATCTCCGCCTGGACGCCCGCGCGGAACATCCGGTGGTCGTCGACGAGAACCACCCTGACTTCCCTGCCGGGTTCACGGCCTGGCTGGGCGCCGGGCTGGGCGCCTGGCTGCGCGCCGGTTCCACCTGGGGTGCCTGCTGTCTCGTCGGTCACGATTGCGCCGCCCTCTCCATCTCGAGCTCCACCTCTGTCCCCTCGCCCGGTGACGAGCGCAGCCGGGCCGTACCGCCGTGGCGCTGCATGCGGCCGATGACGGACTCGCGCACGCCCATACGGTCCCCGGGCACCGAGTCCAGGTCGAATCCCGGGCCCCGGTCCCGTACGGACACGAAGACCGTACGGCCCTCGACCTCCGCGAACACCTGGACCGCCCCTCCCTCGCCACCGTACTTGGCGGCGTTGACCATCGCCTCGCGTGCGGCCTGGATCTGGGCGTCCAGCCGTTCGTCGAGGGGGCAGTCGCCGACGCAGACGACCTCGATGGGGACGCCGTGGTGGTCTTCGACCTCGGCCGCCGTCGCCTTGACGGCCTCGGCCAGGGTCCGGGGTTTCTCGTCCTCGTCCTTGCCGTCACCCTGCGGTTTGTAGAGCCAGTTGCGCAGCTCGCGCTCCTGGGCGCGTGCGAGGCGGGCCACTTCGCGGGCGTCGTCGGCGTTGCGCTGGATCAGGGTGAGGGTGTGCAGCACCGAGTCGTGCACGTGCGCGGCGACTTCGGCGCGTTCCTGTGCGCGGATGCGCATCAGCCGTTCCTCGGACAGGTCCTGCATCATCCGTACGAGGTAGGGCCCGGCGAGCAGCGCGACCCCGACAAGAACAGCGAGTGCGGCCTGCAGGACGGGCCCGAGGTAACGGGCCGAGCCCTGGACGAGCACGATTCCACTGACGCCGGCCGCCACGAGCACCACTCCGGCCGCGCTGCGGGCGATCGGCAGAAGGCCGCGGCGGCGGCTGACCGCCGCCCAGTGGGAGCGGCGTGCGTCGTCCGCCTGACGCCAGACGAGGACGACGCCGAGACCGATCAACAGCACCGGCCACAGGTAGGTGTTGATCTGCCCGAACTGCAGGTTCTCCGCCAGCACTCCCGCACACACGAGCAGTGCCAGTACGGCGAAGAGCTGGCCCTTGTCGGGCTTGCGTACGCGGAGGCGGGCCTTGCCGGTGCCGCCGCGGCCGGAGCCGCCGGTGCCGCGGTGGCCGCGGTCGCCTTCGCCGGTGACGCCTTCGCCGGTGGCGGCGAGGCGCGGTCCGGGGCGGGGAGCGGGGCCGGTCTTGCGGGTGGCGTCGACACCGCCCGTACCGAGCGGGACCACGAACCAGAAGCCCGCGTAGAGCAGTACGCCCAGGCCATGGGTCACGACCAGCGCGACGAAGACGATGCGGACCCAGGACACCGGCAGCCCCAAGTGCCCCGCGAGACCACGCGCGACGCCACCGAGCATGCGGCCCTCGGCGCTGCGGTAGAGCTTGCGCAGAGGCGGCGGCGACGCGGGGTCGTCGGCGGGCGGGGGCCCGCCGCTCGCCCCGTGCGCGGCGCTCGCGGTCGACGAGGCGGGGGTCATGCACCGATCGTCACACGGGATGCCGGAGGGGTCATCAGGGTTGTTCCCTGATCCGTCCCTGTAGTCGGCGTCCTCCGGTCTCCTCGGGCCTCACCGGGCGTTCACGGGCGTCCTCCGTGCGTGCCTCACGCGTACCGAAATCAGGGACCGGTGGGGGACGGCCCCGATGTGCCCCGCAGTGAGGAGGGGCCACCATGGGCGCATGACCGAGGACGAGCAGGCGTCGTCAGACCGACCGCCACCGCAGGGCGACGCTGCGACGAGTGTTCACGAGACGGCCGGGGAGACACCGGGGCCGCCCGTACGCAAGCTCACGAGGAGCCGCCGTCCCAAGGTCGTCGGAGGTGTGTGCGCCGGTCTCGGCCGGTACTTCGACCTGGACCCCGTCATCTTCCGGGTACCGCTCGTCGTCCTCTCCGTCGTCGGAGGGCTCGGCCTCGTCTTCTACGGCTTCGCATGGCTGCTCATCCCGGCCGAGGACGAGCAGCAGAACGAGGCGCGGTGGCTGCTGTCGGGACGCGTGGAGGGCACGACGCTGTCCGCGATCCTCGTCGCGCTGGTCGGCTGCGGGCTCTTCCTCGCCTCCCTCGGCAACAGCAGCACCCCCTTCTCACTCCTCATCGGGGGTGCGGTCTTCGGCGCCGCGTACTGGTCGCATCACCGCCGCCAGGCGGAGGCCGCCGAGGCCGTCGGTGCTCCCGTAGACCCGACGACGGCGCACGCCGTGGCCGATGCGCCCCCCGAGGCGCAGGCGCCGCCGGTGCCGAGCACGCCGTCGTGGTGGCGGGAGCCGCTGACGAAGGACGGCAGCGGCGCCCGTGACACCGGATATCTGTGGGGCCCGGACGACCAGGTGGCGCAGCGGACTTCCAGAAGGCTCGCGGGCGGCGGGATCCGGTGGCGCGGCGAGCGCCGCGGGCGTCCGCTCGGCGGCCTGATCTCCATGCTCGCCTCGGCCGCAGCGGTGATCGGCACCGTCGCCGGCTGGGACTCGCGTCCGCTGGGCACCAGCCTGACGGTGGGCCTGGCCTGCGCGCTCGCGGTGTACGGGGTGGGGCTCGCCGTGAGCGCCTTCGTGGGACGCGTCGGGTTCGGGACGATCTTCCTGGTGGTCGTCACCGCCGTCATGCTGACGGGCGCCTCACTGATCCCGAAGAGCATCGGCACGGACTGGGGCGACGTGGTGTGGACGCCGGTGTCCGCCTCGGACGTCGAGAACGCGTACCGGCTGGACGCCGGCGTGGGCGAACTCGACCTGCGCAACGTGCGGTTCACCGGTGCCCGCAAGACCGTACGGACACACGCACAGCTCGGACTGGGCACGCTGAGGGTGGTGGTACCCCACGACGTGACTGTCGCACTCGACGCACGGGTGGGCGTCGGAGAGGTCAGGCAGTACCGCGAGAGCGACTTCGGGGGAAGCACCGTCGTCGAGAGTCTCAGCGGCTTCGACAAGCATCAGCGCACGACCCTCGAACCGCCGGACGACCACAAGTCGAAGGGGACGGTGGAGCTGTCGGTGGATGCGGAGATCGGACAGCTGGAGATCGTACGGCTCCCGTCGGTCGAACGCCCCTCCGGCGAACGCTCGGGCGGCGAAGGCCCGTCCGGCCAACGCCCCGACGCTGAGCCGCCCGGGAGCGCCCCGCGCGGAGACCGGGAGGAGGGCCGGTGAACCGTCACCGTTTCGAACCGGCGCGGCTGCTGCTCGGCCTGCTGCTGGTGGGTGGTGCGCTGATGTACGTGCTGGACGCGCTCGGGGAGTGGCGGGTGCCCGTGTGGGCGCAATTGGCTGCGTTGCCGGTCGCGCTGGTGCTGGCAGCGTTCACCGCGTGGACGACCTTCGCCGTGCGCCGTCGTCTGCGGCGGCGGGTGGCGGCGCCGCCGGCGCTGGGCGGGATGCCGATGGACGACCTGCGTGAGGGGTACGGACGAGGTGAGGGCGGACCCTCCGGCCGGTCCGGCGGCAACGGCTGAACCTGGGCGGGAGTTGGAGCTTGAGCCGGCGCTTGACCTGGAGCTGAGTGCGCGGCGGGGGTGCGGGCCGTCTTGATCCGGCCCGCACGTCCACTGCCCCAGTCCGGCGGCCCTCAGCCGAATCAGCCGAAGATGTGCCTGCCCCTGCGTCGCCGCTTGCGCGAGATCGCCATGTCCAGCGAGAGCTGCGGCGCCCCGGCGAAGATGAGCGGGACCCAGGCCATCATGTACGGCAGGTCGTTGCCGAAGTAGTACGGGTCGCTGCCCCAGCTCACCGTCAGCCACAGGCTCAGGGAGAGCAACATCCCGCCGAAGGCGGCCAGTCGGGTCCACAGACCCACAATCGTGCCGAGTCCCACGGCCATTTCACCGGCCGCGATGGCGATGCCGAAGGCACGCGGATCGTTCTGTGCGAGGTCGATCATCGCGGGTATCGCCGCGCCCGCGCGCGACGACTCCAGCATCTCCCCGATCGAACCGGTGCCGCTGGCGGAGAGGAAGGCGGGGTCCAGGACCTTGTCCAGTCCCGCGTAGAGGAAGGTCGCACCGAGGAAGAGGCGGAGCGGGAGCAGCGCGTACTTCGACGCTCTCGCCCGTATGCTCCCGGGCGGGCCGCTGACCGGTCCGTCGAAGCTGCTGGCTGTCGTGTCCGTCAGAGCCATGCCACGTCCCACCCTCCGTAAGGTGCTGCCGCTGCCAGCTGCCGCATGCCTGTTCGGCCGGGCAGGAGTGGGGCTACGGTACGCGGCCCGGGTCATTCGTACACCCGGTATGAACGGTCGAGAGCGCAACCTGTGTGCTCAACGGGGCGCCGGACCATGACAGACCGGACCAACCGGCCCGCCCGCCTCCGCTTTGCTCGCGCGGCTCTCCGCGTGGCCGTCCGCGCAGCGCCGGTGTCAGGCGCCGGCACCTGGTGTCACGCGGTGTCAGTCGGCGACGTCGATGGGGTAGCGGTTGGTCTCGACGCCCGCCGCGGTGACGACCTGCACCTCGACCCGCCCCGGCTCGACCTCCACCGGGACCGGAACGGTCAGCGTCGAGTCCGAGGGGTTGGCGAATCCGCCGCCCACCGGGATCAGCGGGACGGGCACGTGCACGGCGCCCACACGGACCACCATGCGGGCCAGCCGGTCGGGCTCGTCCGCCCCGGGCGGTACGAAGCCGGCACCGCGGATCTCGATGTCGTCGCCGGTACGGATGGGTGCGTGCAGGTCGCCGATCTCGCGGGCCCGTACGACGGAGAGCACGACCGGCCGGCCGCCCTCCGCGTACTTGCCCGCGAGGTACGTCGCAGCGGAGACCACGACGAGAACGGCCAGGCTCCAGGGCAGATCGGGCAGTTGATCGGGCTGCCTGGCCAGACGCACCGCGGCGAAGACCACGGCGACAGCGCTGACCAGCACGAACTGCACGTCACAGAAGGAGCCGCGGCCGGCGTCGTCGGTGAGCAGGTCGGAGGCGCGGGGCCGGTCGGCGCGTACCTTCTGCAGCCGCTGGTGCTGCACACGGACCGTCACGGTGCGGCGTACGAAGACAGCTATGGCACAGCTGAGAGCGAGCACCGTCAACAGCCCGGCGCCCTGGGAGAGTTCCAGTCCAGCCAGCAGCTCGCGGCGCTCGGCCTGCCCGGAGCGGCCGGCCAGTTCGAGTGCGAGTACGAGGATGTCGTACACGGCGAGCAGCACCCATGTCGCGGCGATGGTCCGTGAGGTGGAGAGCCGGTTGTCCTCGCCGATGAGGGGAGCGAGGGCGCCGCCGCGCGCCCGGTGCAGATACGCGGCGAGGGAGAGCAGCCCCGCGGCCACGAACGCGGCGATCAGCGACGCGGTACGTGCGGCGGACCAGCCCACCGAGATCGCGGTGAGCAACTGCCCCAGCAGCAGCACCCCGACAGCCGCCCAGACACCGATCACGGTGTGACGCCATTGGGCTGTCAGCCTTACGGCGCCCTCCTCGCGGCTGCGCTCGGCGACCGTACGGGCGGCGCGGGTCAGTTCGTCGGAGACCCACTGGCGGGAGGCACCGGGCGAGTGGGCGAGGGCGGCGGGAAGGCCGCCGCCGGCGGCGAGTTCGTCGCGGCGCTGCCGGAAGGCCGACAGGGCGTGCCGGTGGCCCTCACGTGCGCCGTGCGGGCAGTCGCCGCATGTGCAACGGGTGGAGTGCTTCTCGGAAGGGGGGTCGGAAGGGGCGGACTTGCGCATGGAGACGGCCTCGTCGCTCGCGCTGCCGCCGCCTGTCGTGCCGTCCCGTGCCGTGTCCACGGCCACTGCGCACCCCGCCTCTCAAACACCGTTCGTGAAAGGCGCATTGTGCCCTACCCGGACCAGTGAGAACGCGGCAGGGCACGCTTCGTCACCCGGCCGTGTGAGGAACGGCCCCGGACGCCACGCAGGTCCCATCCGGACATCGCGGAGTGCATCAAGGCCAAATCACCGGAACCGGCGCTCTTTTCGCGGAGCCGCCCCACTAGCGTGCTGACCGAATCTTCAACAGGGGGAACTGAGGGGAACAGCATGGTGGCTCAGCCCGTCGTCCAACTGAACCAGCTCAGCGGGGACTTCTTACGCGATCCGTATCCCGCCTACGCAGCGCTCCGTGCCGAGGCACCCGTCCATCTTGTACGCGATCTCGAAGACCGTGAGTTGTGGCTCGTCGTGGGTCATGAGGCGTGCCGTACCGCCTTCACCGATCCGAGGCTCAGCCGGGACTGGCTGAAGTCGGGGGACGTGACCCAGATATACAAGGCCGGGACGGCCACGTCGGCCCTGAAGCACATGCTGCTGTCGGACCCGCCGGACCACACCCGGCTACGGCGGCTGGTGGCCCGGGAGTTCACGCCGCGCCGTATCGCCGCGCTGGCGCCCCGCATCCAGCAGATCACCGACGAGCTGCTCGACGCGATGCAGGCGTCGGCCGGGGGAGGGGAGCGGCGCGCCGATCTGATCGCCGCCTTCGCGTTCCCGCTGCCCATGACCGTCATCTGCGAACTGCTCGGAGTGCCCGAGCTGGACCGGGACGCCTTCCGCCGCTGGTCCAACGAGATCGTCGCGCGCACCAGTGCGGAGGCGCAGACGTCCGCCTACGAACAGGTGACTGCGTACCTCGTCGAACTGATCGCTGCCAAGCGGGCCGATCCCGGCGAGGACCTGCTGAGCGCGATGATCCACGCCGTCGACGACGGCGGCGACCGGCTCTCGGCGGACGAACTCATAGGCATGTGCGTGCTGTTGCTCGTCGCCGGGCACGAGACCACCGTCAACCTGATCGGCAACGGCATGC
>DATMEI010000343.1:0-6284 GCA_035556995.1 Streptomyces sp. | reverse complement strand
GGGACACGGCGAGCCAGCCGGCCAGGTCGTCCGGGTTGTGCAGCACTTCGTACGGGGACAGGTCGCCGGGGCCGCCGGTGGTGAGGAACTCAAGGCACAGCGCTCCCGGGTCGAAGACGAAGCGGGTGCCCTCAAGGGAGTGCAGGACCATTCCTGTTGCGGCCGCATTCATGTAACCATTATAAGTGGTTTCCTCGGAGTGGAAAGTGTGCCGGCTCCGGAAGCGAAGATCTCCCTGAACCTGGAGGACCTGATGGCCGTGGACTGGAAACTCGTCGTCGACTGCTCGGACCCGCTGCAGCTCGCCAGGTTCTGGGCACCCGCACTGGGCTACGAGGTGGAGGACAACAGCGTGCTCATCGAGCGCCTGCTCGGCTTGGGCGCCATCGACGACAACGACTACGCGGTCATCGACGGCCACAAGGCATTCCGGCTCCTCGCAGCCGTACGCCACCCCGACGACCCCGTCGAGGAGGAGAGCGGCATGGGGCTGGGCAGACGTCTGCTCTTCCAGGCCGTCCCCGAGGCCAAACAGGTCAAGAACCGCTTGCACATCGACCTGCACGTCGGCCCGGAACAGCGCGAATCGGAGGTGCGCCGGCTCGCGGAGATCGGCGCGAAGGTGCTGCACAGGGTGGAGGCGCAGGGCAGCACTCACGTGACCATGGCCGATCCGGAGGGCAACGAATTCGACGTGCAGTGACCCTCCGGCGTTGCCCACCGAGTCCGTGCCCGTCCGTGCCCGGTCCTTGAGACGAAGCACTTCGACAGCCGAGAAGCCGCGCTTCGAGCGGCTAGGATGAGCGCCCGGCCGAGGGGGCAGGGGGCGAAGTCGAGGAGAGCTGAGGGCAGTTGCCGAGCCAGGTCACCATCTACGACGTCGCAGCCGAGGCGGGCGTGAGCATCTCGACGGTCTCGCTGGCTCTCAACACTCCGGCCAGGGTCAGTGCCCCGACGCGGCAGCGCGTACTCGCCGCTGCGGACATCCTCGGATACACGCCCAAGACGGAAGCCGTCGCCAAGGCCCGTAAGGGCGTGGGACGCATCGGTGTGCTCGCGCCGTACACCTCCTACCCCTCGGTGGCCCGGCGGCTGAACGGCGTGCTGCATGCGGTTGCCGGGCTGCCGCTCGAAGTCGTCGTCTTCGACCAGGAGTCCGCCGCGCACAGCGCATCACCGCTGCTGGCGAGCCTGCCGCTGACCGGACGGCTGGACGGACTTCTCGTCATGAGCCTCCCCCTGGAGGAGTCCGTGGCCGGGCGGCTGACCTCTCTCGGGCTGCCGGCCGTACTGGTCGATGTGCGCCATCCCGATTTCGATTCCGTCCACACCGACGACGTGACGGGTGGCCGCCTCGTGGCCGAGCACCTCATCGAGCAGGGGCACCGGCGCTTCGGTTTCATCGGCGAGTCCCAGCAGTCGGGCGACCATCTCTCGCCCTCGCGGAAACGGCTCTCCGGTTACCGCGCCGCGCTTGCCGAAGCGGGATACGAACTCCCGGAACGCTGCGTGCACTTCGTCGAACACGGCCTGCGGGCATCCGCCTCCGCCGCCACCGCGGTGCTCTCCGGGGACGAGCGGCCGACCGCGCTGTTCGCCGGTGACGACACGCTCGCCGCCGGAGCGCTCCGGGCAGCGGGCGCCCTCGGGCTCGACGTCCCCGGGGAACTCGCCGTGGCCGGATTCGACGACTCCGAACTGGCCGAGGCGCTGGACCTGACGACCGTGAGGCAGCCCCTTGAGGAGTCCGGCAGGGCTGCGATGGAGCTGCTGCGCAGGCGCATGGACGGCGCGACGACGGTACGGGAGGTCACGTTGCGCCTCGACCTCGTCAAGCGCGGCTCCAGCTGAGGCAGTTGTGCGTGCACGTGCACGTGGCAGCCCGGAGATCGCCTATCGAAGTGCTTCGAGCAATGCTGTTGACGTAGCTGTCTCTGCGCGGAAAGCTGCTCCGCACGAGCAGACAAGCCGCAGGAGAACGAAGGAGACAGACGCATGGGCAGCGCCTACGTCGTCACGGGAGGAGGCCGGGGCATCGGACGAGCGCTCGCCGAGCGCCTGCTGGCCGGCTCCCACACCGTGGTCGCGGTCGACCTGGATCCCGCAGCCCTGGACTGGACCGCCCGGCATCCCGCCGGGCAGCGCGCGATAGCTCTGGCCGGCAGCGCCGAGGACGAGGCGGTCACGGAGAAGGCCGCAGACCTCGCGCAGGCCGCAGGCACCCTGACGGGCTGGGTGAACAACGCGGCTGTATTCCGCGACGCCTCGCTGCACACCTCCTCGGCGAGGACGGTCCTGAACCTGATCGCAGGGACCATGAATCCGGCAGTCGTCGGATGCGCGACAGCGCTGCGCCGTTTCCTGGCGGACGGCACCGAGGGCTCCATCGTCAACGTCTCCTCGCACCAGGCCCGGCAAGCTGTCCCCGGCTGCACCCCGTACGTCACCGCGAAGGCGGCCGTCGAAGGCCTGACCCGCGCCCTGGCCGTCGAGTACGGGCCGCACGGCATACGCGTCAACGCGGTCGCTCCCGGCTCGGTCAGCACCGAGCGGTACACGGACATGCTGGCCGGGCTCGATCCGGCGCGGGCGGCGCGCGTCGAGGAGGAGATGCGTGTGCTGCACCCGCTGGGACGGGTCGGGCGCCCCGCCGAGGCAGCGGCAGCCATCGCACATCTGCTCTCACAGGAGGCCGCCTACATCACCGGCGTCACGCTGCCCGTCGACGGGGGACGTACGGTCCTGGGCCGGGACCCCGAGTGGTGAACCGGCCGCGCCGGTAGGCAAGTTCGCGCGTCGGTCGTCCGTCGGTCCCACCCTCAGTCGGTGAAGTGCAGGACGTAACGGCGCTGCCAGGGGGTCTCCACCGCGCGGGGGTCGTAGTGCCGGCGCACGAAGGCGACAGCTTCGGCGGCCGGTACGCCGTCGAGGACGGCGAGAGCGGCGAGTGCCGTGCCCGTACGGCCGCGGCCTCCCCCACAGGCGACCTCCACGCGCTCGGCTTCCGCCCGGGACCATGCCTCGCAGAGCATGGCCTGCGCCTGCATGCGGCTGCTGGGCACCCGGAAGTCCGGCCAGCGCAGCCAGCGGGCGTCCCAGGGGACGTCGGGCGGCTGCTTGCCGAGCAGGAAGACCGAGAAGGCAGGTACCGGGCCGGGCGGCAGGGGGCGGCGAAGCCCGCGTCCGCGTACGAGACGGCCCGAGGGCAGTTGGAGGATTCCCGCGCCGCCCGGCTCCCAGGTTTCGGTCACCCGCGCAGACTAACCGACGGCTTTCACGTCTTCACCGCTCCGGCGGTGAGCGCCCCGACGATGTGCCGCTGGAGGACGACGAAGAGCACCACCACCGGTGCGACGGCGAGCATGCTTCCCGCCGCGAGGTACTGGGTGGTGATCTCGCCGCTGGTCGACTGGAGGTTGACCACACCCACGGAGACAGGTGCCAGCTCCGGAGCGTCCACGAGGATGAAGGGGAGGACGAACTGCGACCAGGTGGTGACCCCGGCGAGTATGGCGGCCGAGACGATGCCCGGCTTCGCCGCGGGCAGGACCAGCAGTACCAGGGCCCGCAGTCGCGAGCAGCCGTCGACCCGGCCCGCCTCGTCCAGTTCCGTGGGGACCGTGTCCAGGTAGTTCTTGAGGAACCACGTCAGGAACGGCGCCGAGATCGCGATGTAGACCAGGACGAGCCCCACGTAGTCGTTGATCAGATGGAGGGTCACGAACACCCGGTAGACCGGCACGGCGATGATCAGCGGAGACAGCAGCTGGGCGGCGAGCACCGCGCGGGAGAACGTACGGCGGCCACGAGTACGCGCGCGGAAGCGGGAGAGGGCGTAGGCCGCGGGGATGCTGAGAACGAGCGCACCGCTGACGCTGGCGGCCACCAGGATCAGGGAGTTGACCAGATAGCGGCCCACCGGTGTGGTCTGAAGGACGTGCGCGTAGTTGCCCCACTGCGGGTCGTCCGGCAGCAGCGAGGGCGGGGACTGGAGCACTTCCGAGCCGGTCTTCAGCGACAGGGACGCGACCCATACCAGGGGGAATGCGAAGACGAGCACGAGCAGGAGCATGGCGGCGTAGTAGGCGGCGTCGCTGCGCCGTCGGCCGGCGCGGACACGGCCTGCCTGCGGTGCCGGGCGGATCGGGGTGCGCCTGGTCATATCTGCCTCTCCTGACGCTCGATCAGCCGCACGTACAGGCCGATCACGAGAATGTTGATGACCATCAGGACGACCGCCATGGCCGCGCCGCGGCCCAGATTCAGCTGGCGGAAGATCTGGTCGTAGACATCGAGGGCGAGGACCTGCGTCGCCGTGCCGGGGCCGCCGCCGGTGAGTGAGAGCACCATGTCGAAGCTGTTGAAGGTCTCCACGGTCGCCAGGACCAGGTTCATGGTGAGGATGGGCAGCATCATCGGGAGCGTGACGCGGAAGAGCGTCTGCAGCCGTGAGGCGCCGTCGATGCGGGCCGCCTCGTACACCTGCTCCGGGACGGTCTTGATCCCGGCGTAGCAGAGGATCATCGAAAGGGCCGTGCCGCGCCAGATGTTGGCGACGACGACCGAGACGAGGGCGTTGTCGGGGTCGGAGAGGAACGGGGTGTTCCCGGAGAAGCCCAGCAGGGACAGGCCGTGGTTGAGCACCCCGGAACCGGTCTCCTGGTAGAGCAGGCTCCAGATCACGCCGATGATCACGCCGGGAATCGCCCACGCGGTGAGTACCACCGCGCGGGTGGCGACGACGCCGCGCAGGCCTCGCTTCTCCGCGCCGTTGATGAGGAGCGCGATGGCCAGTCCGAGCAGGAGCTGGAAGACCACGCTCGCCAGGACGAACAGGAATGTCACCTGGAGGGTGTGACGGAAGTCGGTGCCCCGCAGCAGCGAGGCGTAGGTGTCGGCCGTGACGCTGTAGGGCTCCCCGCTGACCAGGCTGGCGTCGGTGAAGCTGAGCCGGACGATCTCGATCACTGGGTAGACGAGCACCAGCAGCAGAACGGTGCCCAGCGGCATCAGCCACAGCCACGGCGATCCTGAGACCGGTCCGCGCCGTGCGGCGGGGCGTTGACGGCCGGCCCCCGGCCGGGGCCTGGTGCTGACGGTGGTGGCCATCGCTTCTTCCTCCCTTGTTCGGCTCATCCCACGAGCCGGCCGAGAGCCTGGTCGAGAGCCTCTGTGGCACCCGCGGTGCCGGAAGCGACGCTGGACAGGGCGATTTGCATGGTGTGGGAGACGTCCTGGTACTTGCGGTCCGAGGGGCGGGCCCTGCCGTAGCGGACGATGTGGTCGCGGAAGACGGGCGTGAACGGGTCCTGCTTGTACTCGTCGCGCTCGTAGATGCTCTGCCGGGGCGGCAGATAGCCGCCGAGGGAGCACCAGGTGGCCATGCCGCGGTCGCTGACGTACGCGGAGCCGACCCAGTCGAGACCGGCGGCGATCTTCTTCTCGTCCTTGGTGAAGGCGGCCCACATCCATCCGCCGGTGGCGCTGACGTGACGGCCGCCGCCGAGTGTGGGCATGGGTGCGACGCCCCAGCGGCGGAAGAAGTTCTCGTCCTTCATCAGTCCGTCGAGTGCCGCTGCCTGCCAGCTTCCGCCGAGGAACATCGCGACGCGGCCTGCGACGATGTCGGGATTCTCGTCGTCCTCCTGGTCGTAGCCCGCGACCCGCCGTGGCGAGACGCCCGCGTCGACGGAGCGCTGCACCGCCTGAAGGCAGGAGAGCATCGCGTCGTAGCCCTTGCCCGAGACGAACGCGGGCTCCCCGGCACGGTCGAAGAGTTCGGCGCCCCGGCTCCAGTAGGCCGGCCACAGCGTCGTGGTGACCGCACCCTCGCTGCGGCCCGCGGGGTAGAGCACCGAATAGCCGCGCCGGGCAAGGGGTTCGGCCATCCCGGTCATCTCGTCCCAGTCGGCGGGAGGAGTGCGGACCAGGTCCTTGCGGTAGTACAGCACGCGCAGATCGGAGGTGAACTGCAGACCGCGTATGTCGCCGGGGCGCGGTTCCATCTCCCGCCGCATGGAGGGGAACCAGTCCGCCGGCTTCAGCCCGAGCCGTTCCATGTGGGGCCCGATCGGCTGGGCGTACCGGGCGACGCGTCCGAAGATGTAGGAGTCGACCTGGGCGATGTCCGGCGCCCTGCCCTGTGATGCCTGGAGCAGCAGCTTGGCCATGGCCGCGGAGGTGTCGTTGCTGCTGACCAGCGGCTGGATGCCGTACGCGGACCGCTTTCGGTGAGCGGCGAGTTCGCGTTCGAGGTACGCGGCGCGCTTGGGGTCCGGCGCCTG
>DATMEI010000342.1:0-3303 GCA_035556995.1 Streptomyces sp. | reverse complement strand
GAGGGTGAACGATGCCCCGAGCGACGGCGGGTTGGTGGCCGCGTCGGCCTCCGAGTGGAAGGAGGTGAGCAGCATCCAGAGCGCCGGCACGCAGAAGGAGATACCGACCACCCAGGCGAGCAGGCCCAGTCCGACGGAGCGCCGGCGGGCTTGCCGCGCGGCGGGCGGGTAGCGGTCCGGCCGGGCGGTGGACGGGCGGTTCGGAGCGGACAGCGTGGTCATGCGCGGTTCGCCTCCTCGCTGAACAGGGACGAGACGACGCGCAGCGCGAAGGTCGCGATCACGATGGTGCCGATCACAACGACCACTCCGGCGGCGGATGCCAGTCCGTACTCGTGGGCCTGGTAGAAGGTCTGGTAGATCGTGTACGGGAGGTTGGCGGTACCGAGTCCTCCCGAGGTGATGGTGAACACGGCGTCGAAGTTCTGCACGATGTAGATCGAGCCGAGCAGAACGCCGAGTTCCAGATAGCGGCGCAGATGCGGCAGGGTCAGATAGCGGAACGTCTGCCATGCGGTGGCGCCGTCAAGACGCGCGGCCTCCATGATCTCGGCAGGCCGGCTCTGCAGTCCGGCGAGCAGGATCAGCATCATGAACGGCGTCCACTGCCCGATCAGGGCGGCTTCGACCGCGATCAGCGGCATGCCGGAGATCCAGTCGGGCTGGGCGGGACTCTCCACGCCGAAGAGTCCCGTGAACCAGGCCCAACCTCCGTTGAGGAGGCCGTACTCGGGGTTGTAGAGCGCGTGCTTCCACAGCAGCGCCGCGGAGACCGGAACCAGCAGGAACGGGGTGATGAGGAGCGTGCGCACCATGCCGCGGCCGAAGAACGAGCGGTCCAGGAGCAGTGCCATCAGCAGCCCGAGCACGACGCTGGCGATCACTACGCTCGCGGTGAGCAGCACCGTGGTGACGATGGAGTCGCGCAGGTCGGCGTCGGTGAACACCGAAGCGTAGTTGGAAAGGCCGGAGAAGCTCCGGGCATCGGGGTTGAGCGAGTTCCAGTCGAAGAGCGAGATCACCAGGGTGGTGACGAACGGCAGCTGGGTGACCACGATCAGGAAGATCAGTGCGGGGAGCAGCGGCGCCCTTTTGGCCCAGCCGCGGACCCGGCTGGGCCGCGGTCGCGCGCTGCCGTGCGACACGGTGGGCGGGGGCGCGCCGGGGGGTGACATCGAAGGGGTACTGACCGAGGTGCTCACTGGTACTCCTTGCCGACCTTCTCAGCCAGCTTCTGCGAGGCGTCAAGGGCTGCGGAGACCGACTGGCGGCCTGCGATGGCGGCGCTGATCTCCTGGGAGACCTTGGTGCCGAGGTCGGTGAATTCGGGGATGCCGACGAACTGGATCCCGGTCGTCGGGCGCGGCTGGGTGCCGGGGTTGCGCGGGTCTGCGCTGGAGATGGCCTCCTGGGTGACCTTCGCGAAGGCGCCCGCCTCCTTGAGGTAGTCGGGGTTGGCGTAGGTCGAGGCGCGCTTGCCTGCCGGTACGTTGGCCCATCCGATGTTCTTGCCGACGAGGGCTTCGTACTCCTTGCTGGACGCCCAGGAGATGAACTTCCAGGCGTTCTCGGTGTTCTTGGAGGCCTTCTGCATGCCCCACGCCCAGGTGTAGAGCCAGCCGGAGCTCTCCGTCTTGTCCACCGGCGCCGGGACGTAGCCGATCTTCCCCTTCACCGGGGAGCCTGCTGCCTCCAGCGATCCGGCGCCCGCGGTGGCGTCGTACCACATGGCGGACTTGCCCTGCGTCATGTTGTTGAGGCACTCGGCGTAGCCGGCCTGCGGTGCGCCGGCCTCGCCGTGCTGACGGACGAGGTCGACATAGAACTGGGTGGCCTTCTTGAACTCCGGTGAGGTCAGCCGGGCTTGCCAGTCCTCGGTGAACCAGGTGCCGCCCATCGTGTTGACGACGGTGGTGAGCGGGGCGATGACCTCGCCCCAGCCGGGCAGCCCGCGCAGACAGATGCCCTTCATTCCGCTCTGGGCGCCGTCGGCCTTGGCCGCGAGGTCGGCGACCTGGTCCCAGGTGGGCTTGGCGGGCATCTTCAGGTTCTTCTCGGCGAAGATGTCCTTCCGGTACATCAGGAACGACGACTCCCCGTAGAACGGCTCGGCGTAGAGCTTTCCGTCCTCGGCGGTCAGGGACTCGCGAAGCGGCTTCAGGATGTCGTCCTGGTCGAAGGCGGCGTCCTTCTCGACGTACTCGTCGAGCGAGTGCAGCCAGCCGTTCTTGGAGTAGAACGGCACCTCGAAGTTGCTGATGGTGGCAACGTCGTACTGACCTGCCTGATTGGAGAAGTCCTGGCTGATCTTGTCGCGGACGTCGTTCTCGGGCAGGACCGTGAAGTTGACCTTGATTCCGGTCTTCTTGGTGAAGTTGGCCGCGGTCAGCTTCTGCAGGTCGCCCATCTGCGGGTTGTTCACCATGAGCACATTGATCGTGTCTCCTCCGCCACCGGAGGAGGTACCGCCGGCGCCGCTGCACCCGGCGAGGAGTGCTGTCACCGCCGCGGTCGTGCCGATGCCCACGTATACGCGGCTTCCATGACGTCGTTGCTGGAGAGACATGACCTTCTCCTGATCATTTCGTTCTGGCAGGTTCGGTGAGATTCAGGGATATTTCGGTTATACGAAGCCTGGTTCGGGGTGTGCCGGTGACGCCCCCTGGCCTCTTGTGGCGGGAGCCGGCCGACGCTGTGTGCAGGTGTGGAGCCGCGATCCGCCTAGACGCGGAGGACCTGTGGCCCGAGGAGGGAGTAGCGCTGGGCCTCCGCCGAGGGGAGTCCGGCATCGGTGACGATGGCCTCGAAGTCGCCGACGTCGGCGAACCGGCAGAAACTCACCGCGCCGAATTTCGTGTGGACGCCGACGAACACCCGGCGGCGTGAGCTGCGCATGGCCTGTGCCTTGACCTCGCTGACCGCCGGATCCGGTGTGGTCAGTCCGTACTCACGGGAGATGCCGTTCGCGCCGACGTACGCCAGATCGATGACGAAGTCGGCGAGCATCCGGGTCGCCCAGTGGTCGACCGTGGCCATGGTGCCGCCGCGGACCCGCCCGCCGAGCAGGAGTACGGCGATCTTCTCGGCGTCCGCGAGGACGGACGCCACGGCGAGGGACGCGGTGACCACGGTCAGCGGACGGTCCCGGGGGAACGCCTCGGCGACGAGCTGGGGGGTGAAGCCCTCGTCGACGAAGACGGTCTCGGCGTCCCCGAGCAGCTCGGCCGCGGCGGCCGCGATCCGGCGCTTCTCGGGGACGTGGCTGGTGGCACGGAATTCGAGCGTCGTCTCGAAGCCGGCGCT
>DATMEI010000341.1:0-7834 GCA_035556995.1 Streptomyces sp. | reverse complement strand
GGAGCGAACCAGTCGCTGGTCTCCTGCGCGAATCCGCCGCTTCCGGAGGTGTCGCCCGACGGCTGGGACGCACCCGGCGCGCCAGAGCCCGGTGCCGCTCCCCCAGTTCCGCCGCCCGCACCTCTCGGGCCGTGCAGAGGTGACGAGGGCGCGTCGTCGGCCGCGAGCGGGCGTGAAGCCTCGCCCTCGGGCGTACTGTCGCCCAGCTCAGCGTCGTTGACGGGCGTGCGCATGACGACGGGCGGAATCGGCCGCGAGCCCGGGATGTTGATCCGGATGCGCGTGGTGAGCGTCGTCTCGGTCTTGCGGTCACCGGACCGCCCCTGCGCGCCCGCGTTCGGCTCCGCGCCCGCAGCCTCTTCGGCGTCGGCGGAGTCCCCGGTGGCGCCAGGGCCGTACGGCTCTCCGCCTCGCGGGTACGAGCCGCCATTGCCCTGGCCCTGTGGGCCGGAGCTCGAACGGTCAGTTTCACGACTCAAAGCAGGTACTCCCGGTTGGGTTCGCCGCCCATCATGCTTGTTCCGAGCGGCTCGCCGGCGCGCACCACCTTACTTGGGGTCGCCGCCCCGGGACCCGGTCCCACGTGAACACCTGGACAGCGGCCTCTTCAGCGGTACTTGTGACCTGGCACTGGCGGTGCCGGCAGCGCGATCGTGGCACACATCACAGCGGCGAGCATCCCGCCGAGGAGAAAGACATATGAACCAATACCCGCCCCGAAGAGGAAGTCCCCTTCCGACCGGGGCGAGGTCAGCAGCAGCACCGTGAACGCCCATCCCACACCGGGAGCAGCCGCTCCCACCCGCGTACGGCACAACTTGGCGCCGCCCCAGAAGAGTCCGACCGCTCCGGCGAGCGCGAGGACCAGGCCGCCGGGGAACCAGCCGCTCTGCACAAGGGAACCCGCGGCCCCCGCCAGCACGCCGAGCACGAGAAGCGCGAAGTAGACGCCCACACGGGCTGTACGGGCCGCGGGCACCGGATGCGGCCACGCGAAGGGCGGCTGCCCGCCCTGGGAAGACTGCCGCCGCTCCGCGCCGCCGTCACCTTTGCCGCTCATACGCCTGCTCCCGCGAACAAGTCCTTTGCGATGCCGCCGCCATGCTCCCCCTCGGGATGCGCCGCGCGGTAGTACTCCGTACTGAGCAAGGGCTGTCCGAGCCCGTTGGAGAGAGCGAAGGAGTCACCGACGACGGTGATCTGCGTCGCATGCGCGCGCATGGCGGCCTGCTTCGCTTCCGCGTACGCACCGCCGTCGACGACGGCGTCCACGGCCGTGTCGTCGACGACGCCGGGCACATCGGACGGTTCGGCGACACCGGGGTACGGGAAGTCCTCCACCGTCCTCAGCCGGGCGAAGCCCTCCTCGACAGCCGCACGGGGAACGCAGTTCCAGTAGATCCGCGCCACCGAGTGAGGTTCCCCGGCACCGGGTTCGCAGCCGGCGTCCGCCGCCAGCTCGGCCCCTCGCATGGCGACGCGGTGCGCCTGGATGTGGTCGGGGTGGCCGTAGCCACCGTCCGGGCCGTAGGTGACGAGCACCTGCGGACGCACCTCACGGATCACCCGCACCAGGTGCAGCGCCGCCTCGTCGACGGGCGCCTGCCAGAAGCAGCCGGGCCGCCCGTTCGTGGAGAGCCCCATCATCCCGGAGTCGCGGTAGCGGCCCGGGCCCCCGAGGAAGCGGTGGTCCGTGACGCCCAGAGCGCGCATGGCGTCGGCGAGTTCAGCCCTCCGGTGGCGTCCCAGCGGAGTCGGTTCACCCGGGACCACGTCGTCCGGCGGGGCGGACTCAGGCGTCTGCCGCGGCTCCAGGTGAGCCAGTTCGGGCGGGATCACCTCGCCCTCCTCGCCAAGAGTGCAGGTCACCAGCGTGACGCGTGCGCCCTCGGCGGCGTATCGGGCCATGGTGGCACCGTTGTTGATCGACTCGTCGTCCGGGTGCGCGTGCACCAGCAGCAGGCGGCGGTCAGGGGCTGCGCTCATGCCCCCGACCTTACGGCCACCACGGCGAGGTCAGAACTTGATGTCACCGAGCATGCCGGCCACGTTCGTCGTCAGATCGTTGATGGTGGGCGCGATGGAGGAGCCCGCGAGGTAGAAGCCCAACAGCACGCACACCACCGCGTGTCCGGCTTTCAGACCGGACTTCTTGACGAGCAGCAAGACGATGATCAAAAGCAGCACGACCGCCGAAATCGAGAGTGCCACGGCGGTTCACCTCCAAGTACGCGCGGTCGGCGACGGATCCGGACAGCATGAGCCCATGACACGAGCGGGCCACCGGCTTCATACCCGGCTCCCGCATCGCGCAATGGATCATAACTACCCGTCAGATGGCATGAGCCAGGTGCACGGGTGCAGAGAAGGGGCGCATATTCGGTTCCGGCCACCGCACCGGGCGCCCACAACGGCCTACGCTCTGCCACATGGCCATCACGTTCCCCCGTCAGTACGCACGCACCCAACGCTTCACCCTCGGCGCTCCGCGCGCGTTCACAGTCGCGCCGGACGGCTCACGCGTCGTCTTCCTCCGCTCCCGCGGGGGCACTGACCGGGCGAATCTCCTCTGGGCGAGGGAGCCCGACGGTTCGCAGGAGTACGCCGTGGCCGACCCGGAACTCCTTCTGGGGGGCGCTTCGGAGGAGCTCTCCCCGGAGGAGCGCGCCCGTCGTGAACGCAGTCGCGAAGGATCATCTGGAATCGTCGGATATGCCACTGACATGGCAGTCGAACATGCCGTCTTCGCGCTGTCCGGCCGTCTGTTCACCACCGATCTCCGTACAGGCGCCGCCCGCGAACTCACCACGCCGGCACCCGTGGTGGACCCGCGCCTCTCCCCCGACGGCCGGCGCATCGCCTACGTCTGCGGCGGCGCACTGCGCGTCATCGGTACGGACGGCACAGGCGACCGCGTACTGGCGGCCCCCGAAGTGGAAAGCGTCACCTACGGATTGGCCGAATTCGTAGCCGCCGAGGAGATGCAGCGCAGCCGCGGCTTCTGGTGGTCCCCGGACAGCAGCCGGCTGCTCGTCGCCCGCGCCGACGACGCGCCCGTGAAGCGGTGGTGGATCGCCGACCCCGCCAACCCGGATCAGGAACCGGCAGAGGTCGCCTATCCGGCAGCCGGTACGCCCAACGCCGAGGTCACGCTGCATTTGTTCAGCCCGGAGGAGACGAGCAGGGACGGGCAGAGCGCGGACGACGAAGGCAAGGGGCACCGGGCCGTCGAGTGGGACCGCACCCGCTACCCCTATCTCGCCCGCGTCCACTGGTCGTCCGGAGGTCCGCCGCTGCTGCTCGTACAGGCACGTGACCAGCGCAGCCAGCTCGTCCTCAGCGCCGGCGTCGAGACCGGCGCCACCACCACCGTGCACGCGGAGGAGGATCCCGACTGGCTGGAGCTGTTCACGGGTGTGCCCGCCTGGACGCCGGACGGCCGGCTCGTACACATCGAGGACACGGCTGATGCCCGGATCCTGATGGTGGGCGGCCAGGCGTTCACCTCAGCGGCGCTGCACGTACGGGCCGTGCTCGACGTCAGCGCGGACGGCGTGCTCTTCTCCGCCGCTCCGGGCGCCGCGGCCACGGAACCCGACGAGGGCACGGAACCCGACGCGGCCAGGGGCGTGGGAGACATCGGCGTCCACCTCGCGCGCTTCGCAGCGGACGGCACCTGCGCGGGATGTGAGCGCATCGCCGTCACGGACGACGACGGTGAGGCGCATGTGGCCTCGGCGGTGCGGGGCGGGAACACCCTCGTGCTGTCCACCGCCTCACTCGCACGGGCAGGTTCGCGTGTCTCCGTGCTGCGCCTGCCGGACGACGGCCCGGCGCCTCTCCCCGACGGCGCAGTGCGCCCCCTGCGCCCCCTCGACGTGGTCCCCTCGCACGCCGACCAGCCGCTGCTCAGTACGGCCCCCCGGCTGCTGCGTACGGGAAAGCGCGAGATCCCGGCGGCAGTCGTGCTGCCCACCGGCCACCGAGAAGAGGACGGCCTGCTGCCGGTCCTCATGGACCCCTACGGCGGCCCGCACGGCCAGCGTGTGGTGGCTGCCCACAACGCGTACCTCACCTCGCAGTGGTTCGCGGACCAGGGCTTCGCCGTGGTCGTCGCCGACGGCCGCGGCACTCCCGGCCACTCGCCCTCCTGGGAGAAGTCGGTCTCCCGCGACATCGCCTCCGTCACCCTCGACGACCAGGTGGAAGCGCTCCGCTCGCTCGCCGGGAACCACCCCCTGGACCTGACCCGTGTCGGCATCCGCGGCTGGTCGTACGGGGGTTACCTGGCCGCGATGGCGGTTCTCCGCCGCCCCGACGTCTTCCACACGGCCGTCGCCGGCGCCCCCGTCACGGACTGGAGGCTCTACGACACCCACTACAGCGAGCGCTACTGCGGCACCCCGCACGACGACCCCGAGGTGTACGCCCGCTCGTCCCTGGTCACCGACGACGGCCTGTCGGGTGCCGCCGACCAGCACCGCCCCCTGCTGCTCATCCACGGACTCGCGGACGACAACGTGGCCGTCGCCCACACCCTCCGGCTCTCCTCCGCCCTCCTCGCTGCGGGGCGTCCGCACGAGATGCTGCCTCTCTCCGGTGTCACGCACATGACGCCCCAGGAGCAGATCGCCGAGAATCTGCTGCTCCTCCAAGTCGCCTTCCTCAAGCGCACGTTGAACATGGCGTAGAGCGAAGCGGAAGACCCGGCAGCCGACGTAGAGGGGCGCCGCCGCGAGCATCCTCGCGACGGCGCCCCTCCGGCGTCGAGCCGTACGACAGTGGGCCCTCGGCCCTTCTTCTGCGAAGCCGCTGCTGCGGCGCCGCCTCAGCTCTCCATCGCCTTGAGGGCCGAGTCGAGGATCACGTCCTCCTCGCGGGCCGTCGTCGACCCCTCCTCCGGGAAGTGGCAGGCCGTGAGGTGACCGGCGGCGTTGCCCGAGATCTGCACGAGCGGCGGCTCGTCCGTGGCGCACTTCTCCTGCGCCTTCCAGCAGCGCGTACGGAAACGGCAGCCGGAGGGCGGGTTGATCGGGGAGGGCACGTCGCCCGCGAGCCGGATGCGCTCGCGATCGTCTTCCTCGTCGTCATTCAGCTTGGCCTCGGGGACGGCCGAGAGCAGCGCGTGCGTGTACGGGTGACGGGGCCGGTTGTAGATCGAGTCGCGGTCGCCGACCTCGACGATCTTCCCCAGATACATCACCGCGAGACGCTGCGAGAAGTGCCTCACGATCGCGAGGTCGTGCGCGATGAAGACGAAGGCGATGCCGAGGTCACGCTGGACCTGCTTGAGCAGGTTGACGACCTGCGCCTGGATGGAGACGTCCAGTGCCGAGACCGGCTCGTCCGCCACGATCAGCTTCGGCTCCAGAGCGAGCGCGCGGGCGACGCCGATGCGCTGGCGCTGTCCGCCGGAGAACTCGTGCGGGAAGCGGTTGTAGTGCTCCGGGTTGAGACCGACGGTCTCCAGCATCTCCTGGATGCGCTTCTCGCGGCCTCCGGGCGGATTGATCCCGTTGACCTCCATCGGCCCGCCGATGATGGAGCCGACCGTCTGCCGCGGATTCAGCGACGAGTACGGGTCCTGGAAGATCATCTGGATCTCGGAGCGTACGGGCGCCAGTTGCTTGCGGCTGGCGTGCGAGATGTCCTGACCCCGGTAGGAGATCTTCCCCCTCGTGGGCTCCAGAAGCCGCGTCAGCAGACGCCCCGTCGTGGACTTGCCGCAGCCCGATTCGCCGACCAGGCCGAAGCTCTCACCCGGCATCACGCTCAGGTCGATCCCGTCGACTGCCTGGACGGCGCCCACCTGCCGCTTGAAGGGGAAACCCCCCATGATCGGGAAGTGCTTGGTCAGCCCCTCGACCTCGAGCAGGGGGTCGTCTCCCGCTCCCGGTACAGCGTCCTGCGGCTTGGTCAGGGTGAGTTCGTCGCTCATTGCTGTCATTCTCCCTAGCCCAGCCGGGGTTTGATCTGCTCGATGAAGTAGGTCTGCTTCTGCTCAGCCGTCAGGTGACAGGCGGCGCCACGTCCGACGGGGAGCCGGGGCCGGTCGACGGTGCAGGAGTTGTTCCCGGCCACCTGGTCCACGTACTCACAGCGCGGGTGGAACGGGCAGCCCGGCGGCGGTGCGAGGAGGCTCGGAGGAGTGCCCTGGATCGGCACCAGTTCCTCGTTCACGTCACTTGAAAGGCGCGGCATGGACGTCAGCAGGCCCCAGGAGTAGGGGTGCTGGGGCTCGCGCAGCACCTCCTTCACGGAACCGCGCTCGACCGCCCGGCCGCCGTACATCACGAGGATGTCGTCGGCGACGTTGGCGATCACACCGAGGTCGTGTGTGATGAAGATGATCGCCGAACCGAACTCCTGCTGCAGGTCCTTGAGCAGGTCGAGGATCTGCGCCTGTACGGTCACATCCAGCGCGGTCGTCGGCTCGTCGGCGATGAGCAGGTCCGGGTTGCACACCAGGGCCATCGCGATCATCGCGCGCTGCCGCATGCCGCCGCTGAACTGGTGCGGGTAGTCGTTGACGCGCATCTTGGCGTTGGGGATGCCGACCTTGTCCAGCATCTCGACCGCACGCTGGTGCGCCTCACGCTTGGAGGCGCCCATGTGCTTGCGGTACGGCTCGGCGATCTGACGGCCCACGGTGTAGTACGGCGACAGCGCCGTCAGCGGGTCCTGGAAGATCATCGCCATCTTGTTGCCGCGCAGCGACTCAAGCGTCTTCTCGCGTGCGCCGGTCAACTCCTGCCCGTCCAGCAGGATTTCGCCGGAGACGTCGGTCTTCCGCGGGTTGTGCAGCCCGAGGATCGACAGGTTGGTCACCGACTTGCCGGAGCCCGACTCACCGACGATGCCGAGTGTCCGGCCCCGCTCCAGGTCGAAGGAGAGGCCGTCGACTGCCTTGACGGTGCCGCCTTCGGTGTCGAAGTGCACATACAGATCGCGTACGGACAGGAACGCGCCGGATGCGCCCGCATCGCGCGGGGCCGGGACGTCCGCTTCCTTGGTCAGGGTGCTCACAGCGGTACTCCTAGGCCAGCCGCACGCGCGGGTCGATGAACGCGTAGGCGGCGTCCACGAGGACGTTGAACAGGATGATGAAGGTCGCGGAGAAGAGCATCACGCCCATCACCATGGGCAGGTCGGTGTTCTGCACGGACTCGACCGCCAGCTTCCCCAGGCCCGGCAGTGAGAACGTCCACTCGGTGATCATCGCTCCGCCGAACAGCGAGCCGAGGTCCACACCGAAGATCGTGACGATGGGGATGAGCGAACCGCGCCAGGCGTAGCGGAAGAAGACGAACTTCCCGGACATGCCCTTGGCCCTGGCCGTACGGACATGATCCTCAGCCAGCTGTTCGATCATCGAGGAACGCGACAGACGTGTGTAGTTCGCGGTGAAGATGATCTGGACCACGAGCCATGGAATGAGCAGGCCCATGAACCAGCCGGCCGGATCCTCCGTGAGGGGCACGTACTTGGGCTGATCCAGAAGGCCCAGGTTGAACACGAGCAGTGCCATCACCAGCGGGCCGACGAAGTAGATCTGCATCGAACTGAGCACCAGAGAGCCGGTGCTGAAGACCTTGTCGGTCAGCGTGCCGCGCTTCCAGGCCGCGATCATGCCGGCGCCGAGGCCGATGGTGAGGAAGACGACAGCTCCGCCGAGAGTCAGCGAGACGGTGGTCGGGAAGCGGTCCAGGATGGTGGTCCAGACCGGGTCCGAGTTGGCGAAGGAGTATCCGAAACACGGTGCGGGGCAGGGCCCTTGGGCGAAGTCCCGGCCGGTCACGATGCCCGACATGAACTCCCAGTACTGCATGGGGAG
>DATMEI010000340.1:0-6293 GCA_035556995.1 Streptomyces sp. | reverse complement strand
TCCGGCCTCGATCTGGTCCGTCATGCTCACCTCGCACGGGATGTCCGCACGCGACACTCACCCCCGTTCGGGGGTGGTGAGACGCACATCACTCGCTCACGATGCTAAGGCCACAGCTCACGGACGAGGAGGCCCCGGTGACCGGACATTCCACGGCGATTTCCTACTCGAGCGGGACCGCCACGACGCCACTGCTGGGCGAGACGATCGGCAGCAACCTGGACCGCACAGCAGCCGCGCACCCCGGCAGTGAGGCGCTCGTCGACGTTGCGAGCCGCAGGCGCTGGACGTACGCGCAGTTCGTCGCCGACGTCGACCGGCTCGCCCGCGGGCTGCTGGCGCGCGGCATCGGCAAAGGCGACCGCGTCGGAATCTGGGCGGTCAACTGCCCCGAGTGGCTGCTCGTCCAGTACGCCACGGCACGCATCGGCGCGATCATGGTCAACATCAACCCCGCGTACCGTACGCACGAACTCGCCTATGTGCTGCGGCAGTCGGGCGTCAGCATGCTCGTCGCCTCCACCGAGTACAAGACAAGCGACTACCGGGCGATGGCCCGGGAGGTCGCCGGTGAGTGTCCGCAGCTGCGCGAGACCGTGCACATCGGCACGGCCGACTGGGAAGCGCTGAGGAGCGCCGGCGACGACGTCAGCGAAGACCGGCTCAGGGCAGCCGAAGCGGTCCTGAGCTGCGACGACCCGGTGAACATCCAGTACACCTCGGGCACCACGGGATTCCCCAAGGGTGCCACCCTCTCCCACCACAACATTCTCAACAACGGCTATTTCGTGGGGGAGTTGCTGGGCTACACCGAGCAGGACCGGGTGTGTCTGCCGGTGCCCTTCTACCACTGCTTCGGCATGGTGATGGGCAATCTGGCGGCCACCAGCCACGGCGCCTGCGTCGTCATCCCGGCACCCTCCTTCGAACCGGCGGCCTCCCTGCAGGCCGTCCAGGACGAGTGGTGCACCTCTCTGTACGGGGTGCCCACGATGTTCATCGCGGAGCTGGGGCTTCCCGAATTCGGCTCGTACGACCTGAGTTCGCTGCGTACCGGGATCATGGCCGGGTCGCCCTGTCCGGTCGAGGTCATGAAGCGGGTCGTCGCCGACATGCACATGGCCGAGGTGGCGATCTGCTACGGCATGACCGAGACGTCACCGGTCTCCACGCAGACGCGTACGGACGACGACGTGGAGCGGCGCACGGAGACCGTGGGGAGGGTGCTGCCGCACCTGGAGGTCAAGGTGACCGACCCCGGCAGCGGCGTGACGCTGCCGCGCGGCGAGCCGGGGGAGCTGTGCACGCGCGGCTACTCGGTGATGCTCGGCTACTGGGAGGAGCCGGAGCGGACAGCGGAAGTCATCGACGCGAGCCGCTGGATGCACACGGGCGACCTCGCGGTGATGCGGGAAGACGGGTACCTCGCCATCACCGGCCGTATCAAGGACATGGTCATCCGCGGTGGGGAGAACGTCTATCCGCGCGAGATCGAGGAGTTCCTCTACACCCATCCCAAGGTCTCGGACGTGCAGGTGGTGGGTGTGCCCGACGAACGGTACGGCGAGGAGATCATGGCCTGCGTCATTCCGCAGGACCAGAACGATCCGCCCACGCGGGAGGAGATCGCCGCGTTCTGCGAAGGACGGCTGGCCCACTACAAGATCCCGCGGCATCTGCGCGTCATGACGGAATTCCCCATGACGGTCAGCGGCAAGGTCCGCAAGGTGGAGCTGCGGCGGGAGGCGACGGAGGACTCCGGTTCCGGAACATCCGGTGCTTCCGGGGCCTCCGGCTGACGGCCGCCCGCGCTCCCTGCCGGGTCTCTCACCCCGATTCGCTGCTCGCGACACCGAGTTGAAGCAGCGCGCGGTCGTGCCCGGGGCCTGCGATCACGCACAGGCCCACGGGCAGCCCGCCCGCCGTCATGCGCGGAAGCACCAGAGAAGGCAGACCGGCGATGCCGGCCAGGCAGGTGAGCTGGATCGTTCTGCGTCTCGTGTCGTCCCTCTCCGCTCTGTCCGAGTCGGTGCGCGGGGCCGGTGCCGCAGCCGCGGGCAGCAGCAGCACCGTGCCGCGGGGGAGAGCCGCGCGCAGGCTGCGAGCGGTCGTACGGACAAGTTCCTCGGCGGATGCCAGGCCCTCCGCGGTGACGCGGGCGGCCCAAGCGAAGCGGCGCGCGATGTCCGGCCCGAGCGCGCCGGGATGCGCGCTCACCCACTCCCCGTCGCACTCCCACACCTGTGCGGCCTGAACGGTGGAGAAGGCATCAGCCCGCGTTGCCGGATCGCCGCCGAGGGGCGGGCACTCCTCGATGCGCAGGCCTGCCCGTCCCGCCAGTTCGGCCACCGCCGGTTCGAACGCTCCGCGTACACCCGCGTCGGCCGGTGAGAGCAGTTCCGGCGCGACCAGCGCCGTATGGAAGGAAGCCGGACCCTGGACGTCCTCCCCCTCGGGCAGCAGTACGTCCCCCAGCCGCGCGAGTGTCCCGGCGTCCCGGGCCAGCCAGCCGACGGTGTCGAAGCGAGGAGCCAGCGGCAGCATGCCGGCGACGGGCACCGCACCGTGGGTGGGACGCATGCCGTACAGCCCGCAGTACGAGGCCGGCACCCGGATCGAGCCGGCGGTGTCGCTGCCGAGTCCGGCGTCGGCCTCTCCGAGAGCGACCGCTGCGGCCGGGCCGCTGGAGGAGCCGCCGGGGATGCGGCCCGGGGCGGCCGGGTTGGGCGGAGTGCCGTAGTGCGCGTTGGTGCCGTCGAGGCTGTAGGTCAGTTCGTCGGTCTGCGCGATGCCGGTCACCTCCGCCCCCGCGTCGAGGAGGGCTCCCAGCGCCCAGGAGTGCGAGGTCTCCGGGTGCCCCTCGTCGAGCCAGGCGGGGTTTCCCGCGCCGATCCGGTGCCCTGCGACAGCGTGCACGTCCTTGACCGCGAGGCGCAGGCCGTTCAGGGGTCCGCTGCGGGCAGGGGCGACCAGTGGCGCACCGCGTTCCCGCCACACCGCTTTCTCCGCGTTGTTCTGCATCGTCATGGGTCCTCCGCCAACAGCCGGTCCGTACGGACCCGGCACGTGCCGGGACCAGGCCCGTATACGTACCCGGACTCGGGTGCACCCGCTGCGGATCACTCTCAGGCGTGCACCGGCGGACCGTCAGCGGTCGACCGGCGGACCGTCAGCGGCCGAAGAGCGGCTCCAGCCTCCCGGCGGTCTTCGTCAGCGCTTCACGCAGCGCAAGCACCTCTTCGCGTGCGACCACGAAGGTCACGGTCGAGATGCTGACCGCGCCGATCACGCGGTTCTCGGCGGCGTGGAGCGGCACGGCGATGCATCTGACGTTGGCTTCGTTCTCCTGCTCGTCGAGCGCGTACCCCTGGGCCCGTACCTTCGCCAGTTCACGCTCGATCGCGGCAAGGGTGGTGAGGGTGGAGTCCGTACGCCGCTCCAGGCCGACGCGTTCGACCAGTCCGGCCAGGGCGTCCGCGCCGAGGTCGGCCAGGATGCACTTGCCGATCGCCGTCGAGTGCAGCGGCTGGTACATGCCGACCCTCGACGACATGGCGAAGGGCTGGTCGCCCTCGACCTTGTGCGTATAGATGATCCGGTCGCCGCTGCGTACGCCCACGTGGACCGTCTGTCTGACTTCCTTCTGCAGCTCGACGATCAACCGCTCGATGCTGTCCCGGCTGCTGGACCCGACGACCGCGGCGCCCAGCGCGCGCACCGCGGGGCCGATGCTGTAGCGGCCACCGTCGTGCGCGACCGCCCAGCCCTCCTCGGTGAGGACGCGCAGCAGCCGGTGCGCTGTCGGCTTCGACAAGTCGGCGGAGGTGGCGAGCCCGGCGAGCGGAGCCGGTCCCTGCGATGAGCAGAGCGCGTCGATCAGTCTGAGCAGCCGCCGTGAACTCGCCCCGTCCCCGGACGGGGCGGAAGAGGGACCTGCAGAAGTCATTGACACCACCAGGGACTCTCCATAGGTTGCGCTGGATTCTAGATCACGGAATGACGTTCCGGGAGCCGGAATCGTATCTCGGCGCGGCAATCTTGAGGAGGCCCTGTGACTGCTCCGGCAGACGTACGACACCTCTCGGATGTCGCCGCCAGACACGTCCTCACCAAGCACGGCACCGACGCCGGCCGCCGAACGGGCTGGCTGATGATCTCGACGATCCTGATCGAGGCCTGGGATCTGTACGCGATCTCCTTCCTCCTGCTGTTCGTCAAGGACGACCTCGACCCCAGCGCGAGCATGCTCGGCCTCGCCTCGGGAGCCGTCCAGCTGGGGGCGCTGATCGGCGCCGTCTTCGGAGGTTGGTTCGCCGACAGGTTCGGCCGCCGGAAGGTCTTCATCACCACGATGGTGCTGTTCGTGGTGCTCGCGCTGGCCCAGTCGTTCGTCACCTCCATGTGGGAACTGGTGCTGGTCCGCTTCCTGTTGGGGCTCCCGCTGGGCAGCGACATCTCCACCGGCTACGCGTACATCATGGAGACGATGCCCAAGGGCAAGCGCGAAGTGATGGGCAACCGCTGGCAGGGCATGTTCGGCCTCGGCGAGATCGCCGCGATCGCCGTCATCACCGGGCTCTACCTCAGCGGCATGGATCACAGCCTGCTGTGGCGCATCGGCCTCGGACTGGGCGCGGTGCCCGCGCTCGTCCTGCTGATCAGCCGCCTGGACGTGCCCGACACAGCCCTGTGGCTCATCCAGCGGGGCAAGTTCAAGCAGGCCAAGTCCGTGGCACAGAAGATGTTCGGCGACGACCTGCCGATGCTGCCCGACGAGGACTTCCAGATCGAGCGTCCCCGTACCCGCGACTTCCTCACCGGCATCTGGAAGGACCGGGTGCGCAGGCGCGCCAGCATCTTCGCGTGGATATCCAACGCCATGCAGGGAGCGGAGTTCTCCGCCTTCGCCTTCTATCTGCCGGTGATCCTGGTGCTCACCGGTGTCTCCGGAATCGGTGCCACCAACTTCATCACCGGGGCGATCTACGTCGTCGCCACCGTCAGCGGGTTCGTGGCCCCCATGGTGACGCCACGGCTCGGCCATCGAGGCGTCGCACGCTGGGGGTTCGGCACCGCCTTCGTCTCGCTGCTGCTCGCAGCGCTCTTCCTCCAGCTGGACTGGAAGTGGCTGGTCCCCGTCGCCGCCGGCGGACTGATGTGGGGCCACTACTGGGCCGCGTCCAACGGCATGACCATCGCCTCGATGGTGGCGCCCAGCCGCTACAAGGCGACCGCCTCCGGCTTCGGGTACGTCTTCGTGAAGCTCGCCGCCTTCGTGACGATCTTCTTCTTCCCGATCCTGTTCGAGAGCCTGGGCGTGCCGCTGGCCACGGTCATCGTCTCGGTGCTGTCCCTGACCGGCTACCTCGCGGCGACCTATGTGCTGCCCGAGGTGTACGGCTACGTTGAACAGGAGGACGAACAGCAGGACCCGGCCGGGTCTGCGAAGTCCCTTGCCGAGGAGCGTTCTTGAGAGAGGGACGCGGTGACCGCCGCATCCTGCATCTGGGACTGGGCAACTTCCACCGTGCCCACCAGGCCCTCTACACCGAGGATGCAGGACGCTCCGGCGACCCCTGGCAGATCACAGGGGCCGCCGGGAACACCCGTACCGTCGTCGACGCACTCCGCCGCCAGCGGATGCGCTACAGCGTCGTCACGCTCGGCCCCGGACAGACCGGCGTACGCCAAGTCGGCAGCATCACCGACGCGTTCGTCGCGGCAGACGAGCCGCACCGTGTCCCGGACGAGATCGCTGACCCCGCCACCCGCATCGTCTCGCTGACGGTGACGGAAAAGGGGTACGACATCAGTGCCGTGGCCCGGCGCCTCGACCTCGACGCTCCCGGAATCCGCCACGACCTGCAGGGGCACCCACCGCGCAGCACGATCGGCCGCCTGGCCGCCGGACTGCTGCGACGGGCCCGCGGATCCGGCGCCCCCGTCACCCTGCTCAGCTGCGACAACATCACGGCCAACGGCACGACTCTGGCCGGGCTGTTGCGCGAGTTCGCCGATGCCATGCCGTCCAAGGACGGTGCGGAGCTGCTCGCCTTCCTCGAGAGCGCGGTGAGCTGCCCCGACACCATGGTCGACCGCATCGTCCCGGCCACGACCGGCA
This sequence comes from Streptomyces sp., assembly GCA_035556995.1. Taxonomy (GTDB): domain Bacteria; phylum Actinomycetota; class Actinomycetes; order Streptomycetales; family Streptomycetaceae; genus Streptomyces. Next base: position 172 of record DATMEI010000340.1, on the reverse strand, counting down.
CACACCGTCAACTGGCCGCCGACGCGGGCTTTTCCGATGCCGTGCCGGTTCCCGCGGAGCCGTTCACGATGTGGGTGATGCGCGACCGCTTCGCCGCCGGCCGGCCCGCGTGGGAGGAGGCGGGTGCGGTACTGACCGACCGTGTGCACGACTACGAGACGGTCAAAGTGCG
>DATMEI010000339.1:0-6475 GCA_035556995.1 Streptomyces sp. | reverse complement strand
AACTCGGTTGCCACCGGCGGCCGGTCCGGGTAATCGGCGGCCCGCACCGGCACCTCGTTGGCGAACGCCATGTGGATGTCGCCGGTGAGGAAGACGGTGTTGTCGATTCCCTGGTCGCGCAGGTGGGTCAGCAGTTCGCGGCGGTCGTCCGTGTAGCCGTCCCACTGGTCGACGTTGAGGGCCAGGCCCTCCTGCGGAATGCCCAGCAACTCCGCGAGCGGGCCCAGCAGATGGGCGGGGACCGCGCCGAAGGCCATCGGCGAGATCATGACCGAGGTGCCGACCATGCGCCAGCGCGCGGTCGAGGCGGAGAGCCCGGCCTTGAGCCAGTCCAGCTGCTTGCGTCCGGTGAGGGTGCGGTCCGGGTCGTCGATCACGTCGCCGTCGCCGATGGACGCCTGCTCGTCGCGGAAGGAGCGCAGGTCGAGCAGGTGCAGGTCGGCGAGCCGGCCGAACTTGAGGCGGCGGTAGGTGGTGCCTTCGGTGGAGGGCCGCACCGGCATCCACTCGAAGTAGGCCTGTTTCGCGGCCCGTACGCGGTCCGCCCACTCACCCTCCTCACCGGGGGTGTGGTTGCCGGCGCCGCCGGACCAGGTGTCGTTGGCGACCTCGTGGTCGTCCCACATCGCGACGACCGGGTGCGCGGCGTGCATGGCCTGCAGATCGGGGTCGAGCTTGTTGTGGGCGTGCCGGACGCGGTAGTCGGCGAGGGAGATTATCTCGTGCTCGGGCTGGACGGTACGCACGACGTCGCCCTCAAGGGGGTACTCGCGGGTCCCGTACTCGTAGATGTAGTCCCCGAGATGGAGAACCGCGTGCAGGTCGTTGCGGGCGGCCAGATGCCGGTACGAGGCGAAGTAGCCGGCCTCGTAGTGCGCGCAGGAGACCACGCCGACGCGGAGGTTGGCGGCGTCGGCGTCCTCGGCGGGTGTCGTACGGGTGCGGCCGGCGGGGGAGTGCACTTCGCCGGCGCTGAAGCGGAACCAGTAGGCCGTGGCGGGGCGCAGTCCGCGTACGTCGGCCTTGACGGTGTGGTCGGTGGCGGCTGCCGCCTCGGCTGTGCCGCGGGCGACGACGTCCTGGAAGTCCCCGTCCTCGGAGACTTCCCAAGTCACCGTGACGGGGCCGCCTTTGCCGGAACCGGGCACCGCCTCCGGGGAGGGCGTCACGCGGGTCCACAGCAGGACGCCGTCGGGCAGCGGGTCGCCGGAGGCGACGCCGTGCAGGAAGGCGGGACCTTCGGCGGCATGTGCGCTGGGCAGTCTGCCGGCGAGTGGCAGCAGGGCCGCTGATGCGGCGGTGGCCGCTACGACCGTGCGGCGCCGGGGGTGTCCGGACGCGGGTCTGACTGCGGGGACAGAAGTGTGGGGTGTGGTATGGGTGTCGGTCACGGAGCTTGATGTTACGCAGTAGTAGCCCCAACGGGCAGGCCACTCGCAAGAGTTCGCCTGCCCGTAGGGGCAAGTTCGGCCACGCGGCGTCCGGACGTACGGAAAGGGCTTCAGCGCCCGTACGGGATGAGGTGACCGCCTCTACCCGGGCTGCTCACCCCTGGGAAGGAGTGAGCTTCACGCCCAGCTTCTGCAGCTCGGCCGGGAGTTGCTGCTGCTGCACTTCCCTGCCGTCGATGCGGATGGTGGGCGTGCCCTTGACCTTGCCCTTCTCGAAGTCCGCGACCATGTTCAGCGCCCACTTGTCGTAGGTGCCGTCCTCGACGGCCTTCTTGAACTTGGCGTTGCCCTTCAACTCCGGGACCGTGTCGGCGACTTTGAGGAGGTAGTCGTCCTCGGCGAACTTGTCCTGGGACTCCTGCGGGTGGAACTCCTTCGAGTACAGCTTCTCGTGGTACTGGAGGTAGGCGTCCTTGCTCACGTTCAGCGAGGCACCCAGCGCGCTGATGGCGTTCTTGGAGCCCTCACCGCCCAGGTTGCCGTCGATCAGGTCGCCCAAGTGCAACTTCAGCTTGTACTTGCCGTCGTCGGCACCCTTGACGAGGAACTTGCCCACGCCCTGCTCGAACTGGGCGCATGCCGGGCAGCGCAGGTCCTCGTAGACGTCGACGGTCTTCTTCGCACCGGCGTCGCCGACCACGATGCCGGTGCCCTCCTTGCCCGTGGCGTTGGCGGGCTTGACGAGCCTCTGATCCTTGGCCGCTTCCCAGCCGCTGGGCTCGTTCATCTTGGTGATGGCGTAGAAGATGCCGCCTGCCACCGCGAGTACACCGACGACGGACAGGCCGACGAGTGCCTGCCGGCGGATCCTCTCCTTCTTGGCCTGCCGCGCGCGTTCGGCTTGCAGACGCTCGCGGGCGGCACGCTTGGCTTCCTGGCTGTTGCGCTTGCTCATGGGTCTCTTCTCCGTGTTACGTCACGTCATGCGTGGGGGACGGTGGACGGTCTTGTACCAACTCGGTTCGCGCGGCCCGCCGTTCGTACGTTGTGCCTCGTACCTCGTACCTCGTGCCTTGCGTTTCCGGCTCGGGGCTTCCGGCTCAGGGCGGGCTTCCGGCTTCAGGCCGCGACGGTGAGTGAGGGAGGTCCCCGTCGGTGTACGGAGTGGGTGAGCAGCGGCAGGGTGCGGGGTGCGGCCTCGACGGCCGGCGTCCGCAACGCGGGTGCGGCAGTGCCCTCGGCGCACCCGCCGCGCCAGGCTGCGAATGCGACCCGCAGCGGCCGGAACGCGGTCACCGAAGCGGCCCGCAGCAATCCGGCGAGGGCTGCCTCGCCACGCCGCAGCCAGGCGGCGGCCACGAGCCCTACGGCGATGTGCGCGGCAAGCAGCACGAAGGGGGTCGTCGACGGCTCGGCGTCCAGCGGGCCCAGCGGCAGGCCCGCGGACAGGGCGTCCGCGCCGTGGCGCCCCTCCGCCGCGACCCGGGCCAGCGGGGCGCCGACGCTGCCGCCGCCGCACAGCAGGTCCACGCCGACCGAGCGCAGCGGCCCGGTGACAGGGCCGCCGGCCTGCCCGTAACAGGTGTGCTGGCCGCTGGTGAAGACGGTGTCGGCGAGCAGTTCCAGCGGGATCAGCAGTGCGGCGATGCGCCAGTAACCGCGCTCGCGGTCCGCGAGAGCGAAGGCCAGCAGGAAGATCACGCCACTGACCGCCAGCAGCGGGGCGAGGGGGAGCGGCACTCCGGAGAGCAGGACATGGGCTCCGGCGGACAGGGTGACGCACAGCACGGTGAAGACGACCGCCCGCGCTGTCCTTATGCCTGCTGCATCCATGTCCATCGCCGGGAAAGTGTGCCACGTGGAGGGCTAAGGGGTCCCTAAAGTCACCGCTGTTTTCCGTGCGCGGCCTTCCTCGTGGGACCGGTCTACAGGCCGGGGATCCGGCCGTTGCGGAAGAGATCGACGAAGATCTGGTGATCGCGGCGGGTGGTCGAGCCGTACCCGTGCGCGAAGTCGGTCAGCAGCTCCGGGAAGCCCTCCTCGTCGGCGGCGATGGCCGCGTCGATGGCGCGTTCCGTGGAGAAGGGCACCAGGGAGTGACCGCTCTCGTCGTCGGCGGCGGCGTGCATCGTGGCGGTCGCCCGGCCGAGGTCGCCTACGACCCGCGTGATCTCGGCGAGGTCGTCCAGATCGGACCAGTCGAGGTCGACGGCGTAAGGCGAGACCTCGGCGACCAGTTGACCCACGCCGTTCAGCTCGGTCCAGCCCAGCCAGGGGTCGGCGTGCGCCTGCAGGGCGCGCTGCGAGATCACGGTGCGGTGGCCCTCGTGCTGGAAGTAGCCGTGGATCGCGGGGTCGGTGACGTGACGGGCGACAGCGGGAGTCTGCGCCTGCTTCATGTAGATCACCAGGTCGTTCTCCAGGGCGTCGCTGTGGCCCTCGAGGAGGATGTTGAACGACGGCAGCCCGGCGCTGCCGATGCCGATGCCGCGGCGGCCGACGACGTCTTTGACGCGGTAGGCGTCCGAGCGGAAGCGGGTCGAGCCGGGCAGTGTGCCGACGTACTCGTCGAAGGCGTCCAGTACCTCGGTACGGGTGCCGGAGTCCAGCTCGATGGCGCCTCCGCCGGGGGTGAACCGGCGCTCCCAGTCGCGGATTTCGGTCATGCTGTCGAGCAGGCCGAAACGGGTGTTGGAGCGGGCGGAGCGCAGGGCTGCGAGGACGGGCCCCCCTGCGGTGTCGAGGGTGAGGGGGGGCACCTCCTCCTTGGAATCCGAGGCGAGGGCGCGGATGCGCTCGCGGTAGGCGTTCGCGTACGTACGCACCAGGCCGGTGATCTGCTCGTCGCTGAGCGCCTTGGTGTATCCGAGCAGCGCGACGGAGGCGGCGAAGCGCTGGAGGTCCCAGGTGAAGGGGCCGACGAAGGCCTCGTCGAAGTCGTTGACGTTGAAGGTGAGCCTGCCGTTGGCGTCCATGTAGGTGCCGAAGTTCTCGGCGTGCAGGTCGCCGTGGATCCAGACCTTGCCGGTGCGTTCGTCCAGGAAGGGGCCGGTGTGCGTCGAACCCTGCTGGTCGGCGGCGGTGGCATCGGCGTAGAAGAGGCAGGCGGTGCCACGGTAGAAGGCGAAGGCGGAGGCCGCCATCTTGCGGAACTTGACCTGGAAGGCGGCCGGATCCGCCGCCAGCAGCTCGCCGAAGGCGGAGCCGAAGACCTCGAGAATCCGCTCGGCGCGCTCGTCCGCCGTGTCGGCCTGCTGCGTTGCCATGGGGTGCCCTTCTGGGTGGGATGCCGGTGGCGATCGTTGACGAATCGTGTCCAGGGATCTTCTCGCACAGCTCAACGCGCGGAGCGCCGGGGGAGTGCCGGCGGCCTGCCCACGGTGGCGGTGCGGAACGGCCCTGTGGACGTGCGGAACGGCCTATCGGGCTGCGTCCGGCGCCGAGTTGGAACACCGATGCGGGCGACGGCGGATGTCGGTGCCGGGTCGTAGACTCCGAAGCCGTTCCAGCATCATCTGCCCGGAGGTGTCCCGCGCCGTGACCGAAGAGCCGTTCACACATCTGCATGTGCACACTCAGTATTCGCTGCTGGACGGCGCGGCGCGGCTGAAGGACATGTTCAAGGCCTGCGGCGAGATGGGCATGTCGCACATCGCGATGACCGACCACGGCAATCTGCACGGCGCCTATGACTTCTTCCACCAGGCGAAGAACGCCGGGGTCACGCCCATCATGGGCATCGAGGCGTACGTCGCCCCGGATCACCGGCGCAACATGCGCCCGGTCAAGTGGGGCACCCCGCACCAGAAGCGCGACGACGTCTCCGGTAACGGCGCGTACACGCACATGACGATGTGGGCGCGTGACCAGGAGGGTCTGCACAACCTCTTCCGCGCCCAGTCCCGTGCCAGTCTGGAGGGCTTCTTCCGCAAGCCCCGCATGGACCGCGAGCTGCTCGCGGAGTATGCGAACGGGATGATGGCCACGACGGGTTGTCCCTCGGGCGAGGTGAGCGTCAAGATCCGCCTCGGGCAGATGGAGGAAGCGGTCAAGGCGGCCGGGGAGTTCCAGGACATCTTCGGCAAGGAGAACTTCTTCGTCGAGTTGATGGACCACGGCATCGACATCGACAAGCGGGCGAGGGCGGGCCTGGAAGAGGTCGCGAAGAAGATCGACGCCCCGTTCGTCGTCACGAACGACTCGCACTACACGTACGAGCGGGAGTCGGCGGCGCACGACACCCTGCTGTGCATCCAGACCGGCAGCAACCTCTCCGACCCCGACCGCTTCAGCTTCGACGGCGCGGGCTATTACCTGAAGTCGGCCGAGCAGATGTACGCCATCGACTCCTCGGACGCATGGCAGCAGGGCTGCCGCAACACCCAGCTGCTGATCGCCGAACGCATCGACACCACGGGCATGTTCGAGACGCAGAACCTGATGCCCCGCTTCGAGGTGCCCGAGGGCTTCGACGAGATCTCCTGGTTCAAGGAGGAGGTCGGGCGGGGCATGGCCCGCCGCTATCCCGGCGGCGTCCCCCAGGACCGGCAGGAGCTCGTCGAGTACGAGATGGAAGTCATCATCTCGATGGGCTTCCCCGGCTACTTCCTCGTCGTCGCCGACTTCATCATGTGGGCGAAGGAGAACGGCATCGCGGTCGGCCCCGGCCGCGGTTCGGCGGCCGGTTCGATCGTCTCCTACGCGATGGGCATCACCGACCTCGATCCGGTCACCCACGGCCTGATCTTCGAGCGGTTCCTCAACCCCGAGCGCCTCTCCATGCCGGATGTCGACATCGACTTCGACGAGCGCAGGCGCGGTGACGTGATCCGCTACGTCACGGAGAAGTACGGCGCCGACAAGGTCGCCATGATCGGCACGTACGGCACCATCAAGGCCAAGAACGCGATCAAGGACTCCGCGCGGGTGCTTGGCTACCCGTACGCGATGGGCGACCGGCTCACCAAGGCCATGCTCGCCGACGTCCTCGGCAAGGGCATCGACCTGAACGGCATCACCGACCCCTCGCACCCGCGGTACGGCGAGGCCGGCGAGATCCGCGGGATGTACGAGAACGAACCGGA
>DATMEI010000338.1:0-11574 GCA_035556995.1 Streptomyces sp. | reverse complement strand
GTGCTGTCGCCACCCGTTACGGCAAAAGGGCCTACATCTCCACAGCACCGTCGCGGCCGCAGCGACCCGACTACGGCACGCCAAGAATCGCGCCCACAGTCGTCGCCATAGGGCGCAGTCAGCGGCTGCTCAGCGGCTTGCCGTACTTCTGAGCCGTGGAGAGGTACGGGAGGCCGAGCGTGCGGGGCGAGAAGGCCGCCGAGCCACCGGCCGAGCCGCTGGGGAGGAGCCATACGGCGCCCAGGGAGGCGTTCTCGCCAGGGGATCCGACCGTGACATCCGGTACACCGTCGGCGTTGCAGTCACCCGAGGCGACGGCCGCGCCGAAGGTGTCGCCCGCTTCGGCGACGCCCGGGACGGCGGGCGTGTCCTGGTTCCAGGAGACGGACGTGGCAGCGCCGTCGGCGTCGAGCAGGCCCTGAGCGCCACCGTGGAGAAGCCAGGCGGCGCCCGCCCCCGCTTTGCTTCCGATGGCCTCACCGGGAGCGCCCGCGATCAGGTCGTCGCGGCCGTCGCGGTCGACGTCGGCGACGGTGAGGGCGGCGCCCAAGCGGTCGCCGTCCTCGGTCACGCCCGGGACGCCCGCCGTGTCCTGGTTGAGGGTCTGGGCGCGGACGCCGAACGGGCCGCCCGCGGGGCTTCCGTAGTGGATGTGGATGCCGCCCCCCTTGGCGAGCTTTTCGGGGCCGCACGGGTCGTCGATGTTCTCGTCGGCGATCTCACGGCATTCGCCGAGCGCGAGGTCGTCGTGGCCGTCGCCGTCGAAGTCGCCGGTGGCCAGGGCGGTCACGCCAGCGTTGTCCGTGTTCCAGAAGTTGGCCATCACGGACCGGTCGGCGTCCCACTTCCACAGGCGCACGTGGGACTGCGTGTTGGGGACACCCGCGGTCCAGTACGCCACGGCCAGGTCCGCCGTACCGTCGCTGTCGAAGTCGCCGGTGGCCAGGACGGGGGCGCGGCCGCCCATGGGGGCGGCGACGACGGTGGTGATCATGCTGTCCTCACCCTGGATGACACGAGCGACGACCTTGTCCGTGCCGCCGATCACGATCTCCTTGTTGTCGTCGCCGGTCAGCTCGGCTGCCGCGACCGACTTGCCGTACGCAGCCGACGGCGACGGCCCCGTGAGGACCGACGACCCCGGTCCCGGCCCGTCCGTCGAGCCGCCTACGGCGATGACCATGCCCGCGTCCGTACCGCGGTCGATGACGTCCTCGCCGGGGACTCCGGCGAGCAGCTCCGCGATGCCGTCGCCGTTGAGGTCCGTCAGGTCCACGGATGCGCCGAAGCGGTCGCCTGCCTCCGGGGTGCCGGGAACCTCGGGAGTGGCCTGGGTGACACGGATGCTTCCGTGGGCGCCGACGCCCTTCGGGCCGCCCCAGACCACGTTCACGTACCCGGACTTGGCCTTGCCGCCGACGGTCCCGTCCGGGACGCCGACGGCTTGGTCCGCGTAGCCGTCGCCGTTGAAGTCACTCGCGGCGTTACGGGGTGGGGCAGCGGTGGCGCCGGACGGGAACACGAACCCGGCGGTGGCAGCGGCGGCTGCGATGGCGTACGTCAGGATGCGGCGGCTGTGTGACACGGAAGCTCCCACTCGGTCGTCGGGGTGGGGGTTGTCTGGTGTGACCGTCGAAGGGCGGAGCTGGTTGTACGGAGCTCACCGGTGGTTGGCGCCGGGTTCACGGTGGGGCGAGGCTCTCGATGTTGCGGGCAGCACGCTTGTCGGGCTACAACCACCCGGTGATTCCCAAGCTCAGAGCGCGGGTTCGATTCCCGTCACCCGCTCCAGCACGAAGCCCCAGGCCCACGGGCCCGGGGCTTCTTTGTTGTGCGGGCCGTTCCGGCCCTTCTGCTTCGGTCAGCCCGAACCCGCAGCCGGCCCGGGCGTCAGCGGTCTTCGATGATGCTGACGGCGGTGCCGTTCTTGAGCTGCACCTTCGCGGAGACGCCCTTCTTCGCGGCAGCCTCAAGCTCGGACTCGGTGCACTTCTGGGCAGCCTGACCCTCAGCGTCACCGCAGATGTCACCCGCCCCCTGGATGTTGGTGCTGGTGGCCGTGAAGAACGCCTGCTGCTTGCCCTTCATGTCGCTGACCGTGTACTTGCCCGGCGCGAGGTAGGAGACGTTTCCGAACCAGGTACCGCTGACGCCCTTGCCACCGGAGTTGTCTCCGCCGGACCGTGTCTCCGCGTCGCCACCGCTGTTCTGGCCCTCGCCCCCGGCCTTCGCCTGAGAGTCCTTCTGAGAGGAGGCCGGCCCGTTGGACTTCTTGCCGTCCGAGTCATCGCCACTGCCCTGGCATGCGGTGAGCAGAGCGGTGCTCGCCATGAGGGCGACGGTGGTCAGGACGGTCTTGCGGTAGCGCGTGGAAAGCATGATCCGGGATCCCCCTGGTCATAGGCGTGGTGCAGTCGAAGCGACTGCACGGCCACTGTGTTTGCTTGGTCGTTGATCACTCTGGCCTGGGCCACGCCCTTGGGGAAAGGGTGGTTACGAGGTGATGACACAGCCGTCGTCGGTACTGGACACCTGGAACGAAACGGTCGGAGGCCGCCGGGAGTCTCCGCGCCTCTGGCTCCATCCAGCCCGCGTTCACTGAGGCGAGCCTCGGAGATCAGGGACCCACCTCGGTCTTCTGCAGTGCGGCGCAGCCGTCGTGTTCACCGCATGACTACCGCACCAGATGTGCACCGGAAGGGGCTTTCCTGAACCGTACGTAGGCTGTTGGGCCCGCTGTTGGGCCGCACTCTCTGGTGAGGGACATGCTGCCCATGGTTGCGTGGAGGAGCTCCGGCCGATCAGCGGAGCATTGCCTGTCGCACCGTGATGCCGTGGCGTGAGCGGAGCCGCCTGAGTTCCCACAGGCTCACCGCGGTGATGGACAACGGTGCACCGAAGGTGAGGGCCATCCGCACACCGAAGGGCGCGGCGTCGTAGGCGCCGGTGAACAAGTCGGAGAGAGCGAGTTCCCACACCAGCACCGTCGCCAGCAGCGGCGGCAGCGCCTCGTGGATGTCAGCCGTGCGGAACACATGAACCAGGACCATGGCGATGCCGTAGAGGACGAACGGCACCACCCACACCAGGAAGAAGAGCGAGAAGCCAAGTCGTGCATAGGCTCCGGGAGATGGCGTCTCCTTGCCGGTGAGGAGTACGTCCCCGAACACACCGTTGCCGAGCAGCAGGATGAAGACGATCGAGGACAACAGCGCGCACAGCGCTCCCAGCGGTTTCAGCGCACGCCGCAGGAACAGCTGCCGGTTGGGCGGACGGGCTGCCGCGATGAACCCCGCCACGCAAACCGGGAACGTGATCGCCAGCAGGTTCACAGAGGTCTCGACCTGATCCATGCGATGGTCCAACAGGTCCTCGGCGTCCGCCACGAGCCGGTACGCCAGCAGGACGCCCACCACCGCAGCGAAACCGACCACCGTACGCAGGACCTGAACGTGTTTCACGGCCGGATCCTGAACCCGGTCGGGCCTCGACGGAGTGAACACCCGGCGGCCGACCGCGATCGGGTTGATCGTGCGCCACACTCCCCTCCGCCTTGGGGGACGGCGCTGCGGAACCGGAGGAACAGGGGGCCACGCCGGCGCCGGACCCCCTGGCGGTTGTCCGCCGGACGGTCCCCAAAGGTTCTGCCCCGAACTTCCACTCATCGCCTGCCCCCGTTGCTGATTCTTCACGTCGCCCGTGAGCATTCGCACCCGGCGAGCAACCCAAACCGCGGCTCGGGCGTCACCCCTCGTCCGACCTGACAAATGACGATCGCCGCGCCTGGCCCGGTTCCCCCGTGGTTCGAGTACGCGCCGAAACCGCGGTGAATCCCGGTCAACGGCCCAGCCCCGCCCCAGGGTTGCTGGACACCCAAAGCCACAGGTCAAAAGGCGTCAGGTCCCTCGCTGTCCGCAGCGCGCCCTGTGCGGCGGACCTACCGCTGACTCCGGCACACCCGTCCGGAGCCGGCGCCGATCCTGAGATCCCAGGCCGGTCACAGGAAGCACTGCTCTCTCCTACGATGACGCCTGACAACCCGCGCTGACGGAAAGGCAGTTGTCATGACCGAGGCCTCTTCCCGAGTGGATCAGTCGAAACCGAGTATCGCCCGGGTCTATGACTATCTCCTCGGCGGCAAGGACAACTACGAGGCGGACCGCGTCATCGGGGACAAGTTCAAGAACGATCTGCCCGGGTCGGTGGCCATCGCGCACGCCAACCGGCAGAACTTGATCCGCGCCGTGCGGGAGATCGCCCTCGCGGGGATCGACCAGTTCATCGACCTCGGCAGCGGACTGCCGACCGCAGACAACGTCCACCAGGTCGCGCAGCGCCACGTCCCGGACGCCCGCGTCGTCTACATCGACAGCGACCCCATCGTCCTCGCCCACGGCCGCGCCCTGCTCGAGGACAACCCGAGCACCCGCGTCATCCAGGCCGATGTCCGCCACCCGCAGAGCATCCGAAAGCACCCGGACACCACCGGCCTGATCGACTTCGAGCGGCCCGTGGCCGTGATCCACAGCGCCGTCCTGCACCACCTCAACGACGACGAGGGCCCCGGCGCGATCGTCCGCTACTGGCAAGAGCAGGTCCCCTCAGGCAGCCACTTCTTCATCTCCCATTTCCGCAGCGGCGACAACCCGGAGACCCTGGAGGCCGAGGCGGTGCTCCAAGCCACCTTCGGCCGGGGGCGATGGCGGACCGACGAGGAGATCCGCGCCCTCTTCGACGGCCTGGAGATCCTTCAGCCGGGCATCGTGCCCAGCTCGCTGTGGCGGCCCGACACGGCAGGGGCGGTGACCAGCATCAGTCCGGCGGAGCACGAACTGACCGTTTGGGAGCGGCTCATCGTGGGAGGCCTGGCACGCAAGCCGTGAGGTTGCGTGTCGACGCGGTCCCCTCGCGTTACCACTGTCCGCCGACCACGCCGGGGGCCGGACTTCCGTCGTAGGCTGAACTCGCACGTGACGGACAGGAGGCTGAGGTGGCCGGGACGACGCTGACCGGGACGACGGTGGCCGAGGTGATGGCCGAGCTGGCCGAGCTGGAGGACCCGAAGGCCCGCGCGGTGAACGAGAAGCACGGTGACGATCACGGTGTGAACCTCACCAAGCTGCGCGCGGTCGCGAAGCGGCTGAAGACGCAGCAGGAACTCGCGTGCCGGCTCTGGGAGACGGATGACACCGCGGCGAGGCTGCTGGCTCTCCTGATCTGCCGCCCGAAGGCCTTCGGGCGTGACGAGTTGGACGTCATGTTGCGCGGGGCGCGCACACCCAAGGTGCACGACTGGCTCGTGAACTACGTGGTGAAGAAGAACCCGCACTCCGAAGAGCTGCGTCTGGCCTGGTTCGCCGATCCGGATCCTGTTGTCGCGAGTGCCGGCTGGGCGCTGACCACCGAACGTGTGGCGAAGAAGCCCGAGGTCCTCGACCTCGCAGGACTGCTCGACGTCATCGAGGCGGACATGAAAGACGCCCCGGATCGCCTGCAGTGGGCGATGAACCACTGCCTGGCTCAGATCGGGATCGAGCACGCAGGGCATCGCACCCGTGCAATCGGCATCGGTGAGCGCCTGGAGGTGCTCAAGGACTACCCGACCTCCCCGGGCTGCACGTCTCCGTTCGCGCCCACCTGGATCAACGAGATGGTGCGGCGACAGCACGACAAGTAGGAAGGTCCGCGCTCACGCTCGTGCCGCCACTCCCTCAACGCCGGGTCGCGGGATGAGACCTCGGGCAACTCCCGGACCGTCGAACACAGTTGGGACGCGGCCCGGGATGCGCTCCGGAGGGGAAGAGTTCAACCATCCGTCGTGCGCGGGGTACTGACGAGTAGACCGGTCTGCGCTAAACACCCCGCATGACCACACACGAGCACGACCACCCCCACACGCCCGGCCGACGGTCCCTGCTCGCCGGCGCGAGCGGCCTCCTCATCCTCGCCTCGGCCCCGGGTACCGCGAGTGCGGCCAGTACACGTACGGCCAGATCGTCCGACATACCGGTCAAGCGCACCGGAGCCGCCCGGGTCTCCCGCCTCACCCAGGGCACCACGCTCGTCCACACCGACCTGCACAACCACACCGCCATGTCCGACGGCGACGGCGACCCCGAGCTCGCCTTCGCCTCGATGCGTGACGCGGGGCTGGACGTCGCCGCCCTCACCGACCACGCCACGCTGCTGTCGATCGAGGGACTCAGCTCCGCCGAGTGGGACCGGACGGGCCAGCTCGCCGACGCCGCCGACGACCCCGGGGCCTACACCGCCATCCGCGGCTTCGAGTGGTCCCACCCGCTGCAGGGCCACGCCAACGTCTGGTTCACCGAGGACTGGGTCGACCTCGGCGGGGCCGGCAGTCCGGACTCGCTCTACAGCTGGCTGCAGGGCCGCGAGGCCGTCGCCAGCTTCAACCACCCGGGCCGCGAGTCCGGGATGTTCGACAACTTCAGCTTCTCCGCGGGGGCGTTGGAGAAGATGGTCGGCCTGGAGATGTTCAACCGCGGCGACGACTATCTCTTCGACGGCTGGGCCGGCAGCGGCCGCTCACCCCTCGTCGCCTGCCTCAACGCCGGCTGGCGCACCGGCCTGACGGGCGTCACCGACGAGCACGGCACCGACTGGGGCTTCCCCGAGGGCAAGGGCCGCAGCGGGCTGTGGGTCACCGAGAACACCCGCGCGGGCGTCTTCGAGGCGATGCGGGCCCGGCGGTTCTTCGCAACGCGCGTGTCGGGCCTGCGACTTGACGCGGTGGCCAACGGAGTCCAGATGGGTGGCACCCTCGGCGTGGCCTCGGGCGACGTCGAGTTCACCGTCGACCTCGACCGCGGTCCCGAGTGGGAGGGCAAGCCCCTCAACGTCCAGGTTCTGCGCCCGGGTTCGGACGCGCCGACCGTCGTGGACGTCATCGAGACCCAGTCCAACCAGCTGACGAAGTTCACCGTGCCCCTGAACGCGGCCGACGGCAACTGGATCGTCCTGCGCATCTCCGATCCGGCCCAGCCCAACCCCTCTCCGGGCCCCTCGGGCCACCCGTGCAACGACTGGGGTGTGGCGTACTCGAGCCCGTGGTGGCTCCAGGCGTAACCCGCTCACCGGGTGGTTGGCCCCGACGGGGGTCAACCACCCTGCGGACGCGATCAGTTGCCCGTCTGCTCAGTCGCTCTTCGCCTCTGCCGGAGCCGGTGAGTGGCCGCCGGCCGCACCGGTCGGAAGGACCGCGGACCGCGGGGAGCGGCTCAAGCGCTGCGGCAGCCGGTCCCGTCCCAGCCGCCAGACCACCAGCAGCACCGCCAGCGCGGCCAGGAACGGCAGCGCGGCTCCGATGACCACCGCGACCCAGCGCATCGTCGTGATGAACGCGTCCCAGCCGCCGCCCAGCGCGTCCGTGAACCCCGTCTCGTCGTCCTTCTCGTTCTCCACCTCGGTCTCCGAGAGCACGAGCGTGATGGTGGCCAGGGACGTACGGTCCTTCAGCGACGCCTGCTGCGCCTGAAGCGCTTCCAGCTCCGTCTGGCGGGTGCTCAACTCGCCCTCCAGCGTGACGATGTCGGAGAGCTCTGTGGCCTTGTCCATCAGGTCCCGCACCCGGGCGACGCTTGCCTTCTGTGAGGCGATCCGGCTCTTGACGTCCACCACCTGGTCGGTGACGTCGTCGGCCGACACGTTCCGCTCAATGAGCTTTCCGCTGCCCGAGAGCTCCTCCAGGACGTCCGCGTACTTCTCCTGCGGTACCCGGAGCACCAGGCGCGACCGCTCGTGGCGCCGGCCGTCGCGGTCGGTGGTCTCGTCCCCGACGTAGCCGCCTGCGGTCTCCACCGTGGTGCGGGTGTCGTCGAGCGCGGACGGCACGTCCTTGACCCGGACCGTGAGCTCCGCCTTACGGACGACGTGGTCCGATGCGATCTTCGGCGGCTTCTGCTTGGCCGAGCCGTCCTGCCGGGCCGGGCTGCCGCCGGGTTTCGAGTCCGCAGCGCTGTCGGCCGCCTCGCCGGCGCCGGCCTCGCCCTGCTCGGGCGCCTCGCTCGCGTGCTGACGCTCGCTCGTCGCGGTCCCGGCGTCCGTGGCGGAGTTGCTGCAGCCCGCGACGGCCAGCGCCGCGGCGAGCACTCCCGCCGTGAGCAGCGCGAGGGACCGGCGTGGATGCCGGCCGGGACGGCGACGGTTCCGCGTCGCGGGCGGTGCTGGAGCGTTCATGAGTCGTCCCCCTGAGGCGGTACGCGGCTTGTCGCTGTCGCCGTTTGGACGGGAGGGACGGTGGGCGGGTTGCGGGACGCCAGTCCCGATGGCGTCTCGGTCAGGACTCGATCAGGAACCGGTCGGCAGCTCCGTACAACCTTCGCGGTGAGGGGGGCGGGGCAGTGCGGGGCAGTGCGGGGGGGGGGCGAACTCACCCGGCAGGCCGTGCGATCGGCTCGTCACGGCACACCACTCCGCGTTGCGCCCCCGTCACCTCCCCCGCTGACTGACGGCGAGACGGAAACCCTTCGCCTCCGGCGCGGGCCTCCACAACGAAGTCCCAGGTCACAGACCCGGGCCTTTTCGTCGTCCAGACCGCTCGGGGGCTACCACGCCTTCTGCGTGCCCCAACTCCCCGATGATGCCTGACCGGAGGTGGCCTGACGCAGGCATGTGGCGGACACTGCCTTGCCCGTGATGGTGCCGGTCAGCCCTGCGGCTCGCTGATGTTGACCATCCAGGGGATACCGAACCGGTCCGTGCACATGCCGAACACATCGCCCCACATCTGCTTCTCCAGGGGCACGGCCACGGAGCCGCCGGCGGACAGCTTTCCCCAGTAGCCACGGAGTTCGGCGTCGTCGTCGCCGCTGAGGCTCACCGAGAAGTTGTTGCCCGGGGTGTGCTCCATCCCCGGCGGGGCGTCGGCACCCATCAAGGTGAAGCCGCTCGGCGTCTCCAGCATGCCGTGCATGACCTTGTCGGCCTCCGGTGTGCCGGTCTGGCCGGACTCCCCGTAGGTGTGCACGGCCAGGGTGCCGCCGAAGACCTCCTCGTAGAACTCCATCGCCTGCCGGGCGTCGCCGTCGAAGCTCAGATAGGGGTTGAGACGTGAGGCCATGGAAACCTCCGGAATCGAAGCAAACAGTCGGATTCCGTACACTAGCCGGGGCTGCCGACAACGGCACCCCGGTGAACTCCATCGATGACTGGGAGCTCCCAAAAGGGCCTCCGCGCCCCATCGAGTCCCGGTGAAAACGGGCCCGGGGTCCGTCAGTTGACCTCAGAGTCGGGACGGCATGGAGCCGTCCCGCTTCGCGCTGCCTTCTCCGACGGCTGCGGTGACCGGTGAGACGGACTCGGCCACCGCAGCCTTGGGGGGTGCCGCTCTGCCGATCAGTCCTGGAAGACCAGGGTCCGCTGACGGTCCCGCGGGCCCGCGACGCCTTCGGCGAAGTTCTCCTCGACCTCGGCCTTCTCCGCAGCGTCGGGGTTGGGGTTGGTGCACGAGACCCCGGCGGTGGACCCGGACATCAGGCTGGAGCACGGACCCGGCTTGATGTCGGGCAGGCCGAGGATGTGCCCCAGTTCGTGGGACGCGATGCGGATGGTGTTGTAGCCCTGCTGCACCGCCTCGCGGCCCATGTAGACGGTGCCGTTGCCGAGGCTCGTGGTGACGGCGCGAGGCCAGCCGTCGTCGGCGACGATGCGTATGTTGGCCTGTTCACCGTCTGCGGCCTTTTCGAGACGGACGCCGGTGACGCTCTCGTTCCATACGTTCACGCCGCTGTCCACCGCCTCGGCGAACTCGGCGGATTCGCCGGCATCGTAGGTGAGGATCTTCGGCTCGGCGGTTGCCTGAGGCGATTCCGCCGGGGCGGCCACTGCCTGGCCGCTCAGCAGGGCGAGAGCCATCAGCGGCCCGACGAGGGCAGCTCGGACGACAGTACGGAGTAACACATCAGCCTCCTGGTGGGGGACAGAGCTCAGGTGTTGGCGTGTTCATGCCCTGTAGGCCCGCCGCGGACTCCTCCCGGACGCAATCTCCGCATTCACACACGACCTTCGGACTGCCGGACTGCCGGGGTGCCGGACTGCCGGGCCACGAAGGCGAGTTGGACTCACATCCCGGTGCCGCTGCGGCGCAGGGGCACCGACGTTCGCCGCCTACCGGACCGTGCGGCGATCGCAGCGGGATTGACATCCGCGGTCCTCCTCGGCACCCTTTCACTACTCAATTAGTGAAAGGGTGCTGTGCGTGACCGCAGCAGGACCGATCCAGTTCCGTATCGATCGCCGCAGCGGCGTCGCCACCTACTGGCAGATCGTCCAGCAGACCAGACAGGCGCTGCGGCTCGGCCTGCTGCAGCCCGGCGACAAGCTGCCCACCGCTCGTGAAGTCGTCGAGGCGACCGCCATCAACCCGAACACCGTTCTGAAGGCCTATCGCGAACTCGAGCGTGAGGGACTGGTCGAGGCCCGACGGGGCCTGGGCACTTTCGTACGGGCCTCCCTCGGAACCTCCCCGGCCGCCGACTCCCCCTACCTGGCCGGCCTGGAGGACTGGGTGGCCCGTGCCCACGAAGGCGGCCTGGACCGGGAGGACATGGCAGCCCTCTTCGACTCCGTGCTGAACAAACACTTCCCGCAGGAGACCCCATGACCGACTCCGCAGCCGCCCTCGAAGCGACCGGACTGTCCATGTCGTACTCGCGCCGGAAGGAGGCCGTCCTTGTCGACTGCTCCTTCCGGCTTCCCCAGGGCCGCATCTGCGCCCTGGCCGGCCCGAACGGCGCAGGCAAGTCCACCCTGCTCAGGCTCGCGGCCGGTCTGCTCCGGCCGTCCTCCGGAACCCTGACCGTGCTCGGACAGACACCCGCCGAGGCCCGCTCGCGCATCGCCTACGTCGCCCAGTCCAAGCCGCTGCCACCTCATCTTTCCGTCACCGACACGCTCCGCCACGGTGCGGAACTCAACCGTCCTTCCGGCCGCTGGGACCAGCAGGCGGCCGAACGGATCGCGTACGGCGACGGCGGTCTGAAGCCCGCCGAGAAGATCCGGTCGCTCTCGGGAGGGCAGCGCACCCGGATCGCGCTGGCCCTCGCCTTCGGAAAGCGGGCCGAACTGATGCTGCTCGACGAGCCGATGGCGGATCTCGACCCGCTGGCCCGCCGCCAGCTGACGGGGGCGCTGATGTCCGCCGCCACGGAACACGGCACCACCATCGTGATGTCCTCGCACGTCATCGCCGAACTGGAGGGCTCCTGCGACTTCCTCCTGCTGGTCGCCGGCGGACGACTCCGGCTCGGTGGCGACATCGAGGAAGTCATGGCAGCGCACACCCTGCTCACCGGCACGTCCGGCACCTCCGTCCTCGACACCGGCGGGCACACCGTGATCGATCAGCGCCCCGCGGGACGTGGCTGTACGGCTCTGGTCCGCCCGCACGGCGAACCGGCCGGCGACTGGCTCGCGGAGCGCCCCACACAGGAGGAAGTCGTCCTGGCCCATCTCCGCAACACCGAAGCCCCGCCCCTCCTCACCGAGACCGCCACACCCCGATCCCTCCAGCGCGCGCAGCGCGCCCGATCGCAGGAGAACGCCGCATGAGCA